>JABDIP010000156.1 GCA_013003675.1 Inquilinus sp. | reverse complement strand
GGCATGGTGGCCGAGAACAGCACCGACTGCCGCTCGCGCGGCAGCGCCGCCAGGATGCGGCGGACGTCGCGGATGAAGCCCATGTCGAGCATGCGGTCGGCCTCGTCGAGCACCAGGAAGCGGGTCGCGCCCAGCTTGACGGCGCCTTCGCCCATCAGGTCGATCAACCGGCCCGGGGTGGCGACCAGGATGTCGACGCCACGCGCCAGGGCGCGGATCTGCTGGCTGCGCGACAGGCCGCCGAGCACCAGCGCGGTCGACAGGTACATGTGCCGGCCATAGGTCTTGAGCGACTGCTCGATCTGCACCGCCAGTTCGCGGGTCGGGGCCAGCACCAGGGCGCGCGCCGTGCGCGGCGCCGGCCGGCCCTTCTCGGCCAGCAGGCGGTTGAGGATCGGCAGCCCGAAGGCGGCGGTCTTGCCGGTGCCGGTCTGGGCCAGGCCGAGCAGGTCGCGGCCGTTGAGCTGGTGCGGGATGGCGCCGATCTGGATCGGCGTCGGTGTCGTGTAACCCGTGTCGGCCAGGGCGCGGGTAACGGGCTCGGCCAGGCCGAGCGTCTGGAAGGTCTGATTGGTCACTATGAAAAACTCTTTCTCGTGCTTCTTGCACACCGCAGTGCCGTGCGGGTTTGCACGGGCGGGAGATGCGCTACGTCACACCAAGCGCATCTGGCGAGGACGGGAATTTCGGAAGAAGCGATGTGGCGCCACCGGTCTCGGGGCGCTCTTGCGCAATCGCTGCAGTGTAGATGGCCCCGTTGGGACCCGGTGTCAATGAAATAATGTTTCGCGACGCTGCCCGGCGGCGCCGCGCTCAGCTCTCCAGCCGGTCGATCAGCTTCTCCAGGGTGCCGATGAAATTGGCCGAGCCGACGCCGCAGCCGAGCGACTCGTCGCGGGACCGGGAGCGCGAGGCGGCGTCGCTTTGCTGCCCCACACCGCACACATTCACGCCGACCACATATTCCAGCCTATCGCGGCCGCGCGTCACCAGGATCGGCGCGCCGCTCGACCCGCCAAAGGTCTTGCAGCCGAACACCATCACGTTGGTCTCACGGTCGATCCCATGGATCGGGCAACCATAGTCGAGGGTCATGATCCGGCCCTCGTTGATGTCGGCGTTGAAGCCGCCGATGGCCAGCGTGTTCGCCCGGCGCAGCGCCAGCGCGCTGTCCCGATACCCGAAATGCGGCCCGCCCTCCCGGTCGGCGATCAGCAAGGCCCAGTCATCCTCCCAATCCGCCTGATGGGTATAGGTCTTCGGCACGATGATCTCGCTCAGCCAATGGGTCCGGAAAGGCCGGTTTTCCAGGAACGCGTCCTTGTGCAGGAAATCGTACCTCTCGAAGACAACGTCCCGGGGCGACAGCCGTCGCTGGCGCTCGTCGACAACGCAATGGGCGGCGGTCAGGATGATCCGCGGGCGGATGAAGGCGCCGGTGCACATGGCACCGCTGTCGGGCACCACCACCCGTCCCAGGGCGCGGAATACGCCGGCGGTCGGGAAGAACGGCATCCGCACGCTGTCGTCGTCGATCTCCAGCGGGCCGACCAGTTCCAGTGAGTTGGGGTCGATCGGTCCCAGATGTTCCCAGATGCCCTCGATCACCGCCGCCGACGAGTCGGCCAGATCCTGCCGTTCGGTGTAGCTGGTCGCACCCTGGGACGCATAGGCCTGGGCGGCGACGGTCACCGCCGACAACAACACCGCCAGGGCCTGACGGCTGCCGTTGGACCGCTCCAGCACCGCGCGCTGGCCGGCATAGCCCTTGCTCAGGATCAGCGGTATTTCCAGGAACCGCTTGCGCGCCGCCTCCGGGTCGTGGGCCAGCAGCGACATGAGCGCTAGGTTCGACTGGTATTCGGCGTGGTCGATATAGAGCTGACCGGCATAATAGCCGTCGGAATGCGGCTCGATCGCCGTGATCGCCCGCTCCCAGTCGGATATCGCCCCTTGGTAGTTGTCGGCCAGTAACTCGTCATAGGCGGCGTTGTGCGCGGCCAGGCCTGCGGTCTCAAGGTGCCGGTATGGCGGTGTGCAGGCCGCCGCCGACAGCAGCATCGCGGCGCCCAGCGATGCCGTCAGTCCCCCTCGCATTTCCATCGCTCCCCGCCCTGGCCAACGGCTCTCCGGCCGCTCCGGCCCTTCCCATTGCGTCTGTTTCGGCACGCATTTTGGGAGCTCGCGCGTCACTCTGCAACCGACAAGATCGGCCTGTGGCGATGGGCCGGCTACTCCAGCCCCATGCAGTTGGCGTAGAACGTCGTCGTCGCCGGCCAGTCGGAGAACACGCCGCGCACCCCGACTTGGCGGCCCAGCACATCGAGCGCCGCGAACACGTCGCCATCGCCGTCGATCGCCGGTTTCACGCTCTGATAATACCAGCCGCCGCCGCCGGCCAGCGGGCCTGAGCGTTCCAGGGGCCAGGCGATCAGGTCGAGGCCGGCCGCCCGGGCCTGCTCGGCGTAAGGGGAGGGCACGATCCGGCCATTGCCGTCGAGCGCCAGCAGCATCCACAGGGGCGGCGCCAGGATGGCGACCCCCTCGGCCGCCAGTTCGTCCATGCCCGGCCGCCAGGTCGCCGGGTTGGTCACGTCGAAGCCGTTGTCGCCGTAGCGCCCGTCGAGATAGACCGCCTGCGCCCCGAAGGCCGGCTCGGCGCGCAGCCAATAGCGCACATCGTCGAGGTCGAAGGATTGCGGAAACACCCGCGCCGGATCGATGCCGGCCGCCTTGTACTCGTCGATCATCTGCTGGGCATAGGCCGCTTGGGTGTACTCGCCCTGGAACGGCATCGGCACCTGTGGTGCCTTCAGTTCCGGGGTGAAGTCGACCCCCAGCCGGTCGAGCAGGGCGATGCTCTCGGCATGGGTCAGGAGAGTTCCGGGGGCGGCGTAGAGGTCGGTGCGCCAGGGCGCGGTGGCATTCATGTACGCCTCTGCCGTGGTCGCGTTCCGGTCGGCGGCGTCCATCTTGCCGCTGAGGCGGCGGAACTCGGCCAGGGTCAGGTCGCTGGTGCAGCACTCGGCGCCGGCCTCGGTGCCGCTTGCCGGGTCGGCCGGGGTGAAGGGCTGCCGGCAGGTCGCCGCCAGCTCCGGGATGGCCAGGATATCGGTGGTGGTGTGCAGGTCGCATTGCGAATGCCGGCAGACCAGTTCGCGGTCCTTGGTGAAGGTCACGTCGCACTCGACGATCCCGGCCCCCATCCGCGCCGCCGCCACATAGGATTCCTTTGTATGC
>JABDIP010000152.1 GCA_013003675.1 Inquilinus sp. | reverse complement strand
CGCTGTTCGTCGAACTTGCCGACGACCACCGGCCGCTTGTCGGCCTGCCAGTTGTAGAGCTGTTCCTTGAGCTGGTTCTCGATGAGCGCGCGCTTTTCCTCGACGACGATCAGCTCGTCCAGCCCCTCGGCGAAGGTGCGCACGCCGGATGGCTCGAGCGGCCAGGGCATGGCGACCTTGTAGACGGCAAGGCCGATTTCCCGCGCCAACGCCTCGTCGATGGCGAGGTCCTGCAACGCCTGGCGGACGTCGAGGTACGATTTGCCGACGGTGACGATGCCGAAGCGGCGCTGGGGCGAGGCGTAGATCGCCCGATCCAGCCGGTTGGCCCGGCAGAAGGCGAGGGCGGCATAGACCTTGTCGTGCATCAGCCGCTGCTCCTGGACCATCGGGTGGTCCGGCCAGCGGATGTTGAGCCCGCCCGGCGGCATCTCGAAATCATCGGGCAGCACGATCTGGAAGCGATTCGGGTCGACGTGAACCGATGCCGAGCTGTCGACGGTCTCGGCGATCGTCTTGAAACCGACCCAGCAGCCGGAAAAACGGCTCAGCGCCCAGCCATAAAGGCCGAGATCGAGGACTTCCTGCACGTTGGACGGGTTGAGGACCGGCATCATCGCCGCGGCGAAGGCGTGCTCCGACTGGTGCGGGACGGTCGAGCTCTTGCAGGCATGGTCGTCGCCGGCCAGGGCGAGCACGCCGCCATGCGGCGCGGTGCCGGCGAAATTGGCGTGCTTGAACACGTCGCCGGAGCGATCGACCCCGGGGCCCTTGCCGTACCAGATGCCGAAGACGCCATCGTATTTGGCGCCGGGCCACAGACCGACCTGCTGGCTTCCCCAGACCGCGGTGGCGCCGAGGTCTTCGTTCACGCCGGGCTGAAAGTGGATGTGGCTCTCTTTGAGAAAATCGCGGGCACGCCAAAGTGCCTGATCGAACCCGCCGAGCGGCGAACCGCGATAGCCGGAGATGAAGGCCGCGGTATTCAGACCCGCCTGTTGGTCTCGCCGCCGTTGCATCAGCGCCAGGCGCACCAGCGCCTGCGTGCCGGTGAGATAAACCCGTCCGGTTTCGAGGCTGTATTTGTCGTCGAGCGTTACCGCCGCCAGCGTCATCGGGGGCTCCCTGACCTGCGGAACAACATCGTTACTTTGAGTCTAACAAGTTAACGTATGTTGACCCATTTCGCAAACCACGTGGAGGGATCATCGCAACAAAGCAAGGAAGAACTATGGCGCCCGGCATTGCGTCTGGAAAGTTTCCCGCCCCGGCCCTTGACTGACGCATTCCGACCCTATGCCGCCCTGCCGCTTTTGCGATTGGCGTTCATCTCTTGGTTTTGCCAACTTCAAAGAAAATCCTCGTCGTATTTAAATATAATTAAAAATAACATTCTCGGACATAAGGCGATAAGCCTATTTGTATCCTAATTTGGCCGGTAGTTTATTTCATGTTCATAGAATATTAATTCGAACCGGTAGTAATTTTGAGTCAGTCATACACGAGATCGGTGCCGCTTCATTCCCCACCGATGGTCGGCGAAGGTCGTGTCCGGTCCCGAAGGGTCGGCGTCGCGACTGGGGCGCCCGGCCGTCGGTCATCGAAGCGGCCGGTTCGTGAGCCGCTATGGGGAAACAAATCGATGCCAACCATCAAGATGGCGTTTGCCGTTCTCGCGATCGTCCTTGGCACATCCGGCCGCCCGATCGCTGTTTTCGCCCAGCAGGAAATCGATTTCCCGCGGGTGATAGAAACTGCCGAGATGCAGGAGATCATGACCCAGCGAATGGCCAACGAAGCGCTCCTGGTCGCGCTTGGTGTCGATCCGGAAATCAATCTGGACCGCCTTGCGAGCTCCCGCGCGGTCTTCGGCCGTGCGCTGGTCGGCCTGCGGGACGGTGACCGCAACCTGGGGCTTCCGGTCGCCGACGCGGAGGTCAGGGACGGGGTCGATCGCGCGCTCGGTATGTGGGAACGGTTGGACGAGGCGCTGCGCACCAGTATCGAGAGCGGTCAGGTGACGACGGAACAGGTCGCAACGATCGCCGGGATCAGCGGGCAATTGCTCGACGCGATGATGGCGACGACGGATGTGTACGAGAAACGGGCACCGGGCTCGGAACATTTCTCGATGCTGGTCGCCGCGCTCAAGACCTGCACCCGGCAACGCCTGCTGTCGCAGAGGATGACGAAGGAATACCTGCTGGTCGCCTACGGCTTCGACCCGGAACTCCATCGCGAACAACTGCGCCAATCCGTGGTCGAATTCGACAAAGCGCTCGATGGTCTGATCAACGGCGATCTCGAATTGGCCCTGCTGCCCGCGCCAACCTCTGAGGTCAAACGCAAGCTGCTTGAGGTTCTCGGCCTATGGGAGGGCGAATTGCGTCCGTTGCTGTCGAGCGCCGCCGATGGCGAGGGGGTCTCGGTCGATGAGATCAACAAGGTGACCAGGGTCAACATGCAGCTGATGGAGGAAATGGGCATCGCCGAGGCGCTCTACGAAGCGCTGTAGTCGCCGAACCGGCGACGAATGGGGGGAGGAACAACGAATGAAACCAGAGCACGCCGCCTTTGCGGCTGCGTTCGTCCTGGCTTGGCCCGCCGCGGCCGAGGAGGGGCCGGATGTCGCCCAGATCCACGCCTTCGCCGCCGAGGTGGCAAGCCAATGGCTTGACGATCCCGCGGTGATCGAGGCGGTGCGGGCGCAGAACATCGCGCATGCCCGGCTTGGCCAAGTGGATATCGATGCCCTCGACCAGCAATGGCGGGACGAGCGCGGCGAGACCTCGCAGCCGCTGATCGGCGAGGTGCTGTCGCGGCCGTTGTCGACCGCATTGCGTCATCGTCAGGAGGAAAGCGGCGGCTTGCTCACGGAGATATTCATCATGGACAATCTCGGTCTCAACGTCGGCCAGAGCCAGGAGACCAGCGACTACTGGCAGGGCGACGAGGCGAAGTGGCAAGAAACCTACGGTGTCGGTCCCGGCGCCATGCTGATCGGCGACATCGAATTCGATGAATCGACGGGGCGCTGGCAATCGCAACTCAGCCTGACGATCGCCGATCCGAGTGACGGCGCGGCGATCGGGGCGATCACGATCGGCATCGACCGGGAGGCGGTGGAGCGTTTGAACGGCTGCCCGATTGCCCGCCCCGACTGCCGTTGACGGGTCAGTTATCCTCCGCCGTCATCGCCGCCAACCGGCTTTGCAGCGTGCCGACATGCAGTTCCAGCTTGTGGTGGTCGGGGTCGAGGAAGTAGAGCGACAATCCCTCCGAGCGGTTCTCTTTCCAAATCGGTGCCGCGGCGGCATGAATACGGTCGACAGCGGCCGCAAAATCCTCGGCGGCCACGTCGAAGGCGATATGGCTGTAGTCGGGCTGCGGCGCCTGTCGGACCGTAGGGTCGGGCGAAAGGCATAGCCACATATGCCCGGCACTGAGATAGGCGCCGCCGGGCCACTGCCGTGCCAGTTCGAGACCCAGCACATCGCGGTAGAATGCGACGGCGCGGTCGAGGTCGGAGACCGCGAGGGTGACGTGGTTCAAGTCGCGGATCATGCGGGCCGTTCCTTTGCTGGCGAGCGGATTCCGACCGGCGAATTGCGGTCGCCGACGACCGCCCTTTCATGGCCGCCGATGGGGCGTTGCTCCGAGTTTGCACGACGGCCACAATTTCGTCGCGCTGATTTGCACGAATCCTGTTAGAATCGGCGAGCAGGACAACAGTGTATTCCACCTTTTCAAGAGTGACGGATCGGGCGGCCGGATGCCGCGGCGCCCGTACCCCACCAGGGGCGGAAAAGCACGCATGCCTCGTCTTTCGGGGGCGAGCCGGGCCGTTCGCGGCCGGGCTGGGGGAGGCTGGTTCATGGTCTGGTTGATCGGATATGTCGCCTTCCTGATGTCGATACCCGCGTCGGTCGGGGTCTTCGTCGGCATGCGCGAAAAGCGGCGTCGGCAGGCGGCGCTTCGGGTGGCGACGGTCAAGGCCATGCAGGCGACCCAATGGAAGGGGCTGGCGCGCGACGGCGTGGCGGTGAAGGTGGCGGAGATCTTCACGCGTGCCGGCATGGTGCTGGTCGCTCGCGACGGTCCGGCGCTGACCTTTTCCTGGCCGACACGGCCGTGGCTGACCGCGTTCCTGGTGATCGTCACGGCGCCGATCGGTCCGGTCTATTATCTGGCCGCCTGGCTCAGTGGCGTGCGCACGAGGCCGGTCACCTTCGATATCAGCAATGGCGAGGTCCGGGCCGGCGGGACATCGTCCGCCGAACAACGCCGCGCGGCTTGATGTCCGGCGTTACGACCCGCATCGACCGCATCTCCGCCGACACCGCGTTTCCCCTTCGGGCCAACATCCTGCGCGCCGCGCTGCCGCCGGAAGAATCCCGCTATCCCCAGGACGACTGGCCGGAGACCCTGCACATCGGCGGGTTCCTCGACGACCGGCTGGTCTGTGTCGCCAGCTTCCTGCCGGAAGCGCAGGAGCCGGGTGAGCCGAGCGGCGCCTTCCGCCTGCGCGGCATGGTGACGGTGCCGGAATACCGCGGGCGGGGTATCGGCGGCGCGGTCCTCGATCGCGGCATTGCCGACCTGATCGCCGCCGGCGCCCGGTTGCTTTGGTGCAATGGCCGGACCGGTGCGGTGGAATTCTACGCCCGGCACGGGTTCCGCAGGGTCGGCGAGGAGTTCGAGACCCCTGGCACGGGCCCGCACTATCGGTTCCTGCGTCCGCTCGCTGCGACGGCGGCCGGTTTTTCGTCGCCATAGAGCGCCTCCAGCGCCGGGCCATAGGCCTGCCAGATCGGCTGTCGGCGGATCTTCATGGTCGGCGTCATCTGCCCGTTTTCGCAGTTGAACGGCTCGTCGGCGAGAATGAAGCGGCGTACCCGTTCGATCGGCGACAGGCCGGCATTGACGCGGTCGACCGCCTCCGCGATGGCCTTGCGGAAGTCGCCATCGCCGACCAGCAGCGCGTTGTCGCGCGGCTTGTCGTGCTCGCGGCACCAGGCCACGGTGAATTCGCCGTCCGGGACCAGGACGGCGACCAGATAGGGGCGCCGGTCGCCGGCAACCATCGCCTGGCCGATCTCCGGCTGCAGCGTGAGGAAACCCTCGACTTTCTGCGGCGACACGTTGTCGCCGCCGGAGTTGACGATGATGTCCTTCTTGCGATCGGTGATCACGATCGCGCCGTCGGCATCCAGCCGGCCGATGTCGCCGGTGTGCAGCCAGCCGTCGCGCAAGGCGTCGGCGGTGGCCTCGTCCCGGTTCCAATAGCCCTTCATCAAGAGGTCGCCGCGGACCAGGATCTCGCCATCCTCGGCGATGCGGACCTCGACCTCGTCGAGTGGCGGGCCGACGGATTCGACCTTGATGTTGCCCGGCAGGTTGCAGGAGATAACCGGCGACGCTTCGGTCTGGCCATAGCCTTGCAGGATGTTGAGCCCGAGGGCGTGGAAGAAATGCCCGATTTCGGCGTTCAGGGGTGCGCCGCCGGAGACCATCGCCTTCAGCCGCCCGCCGAATTTCGCCTGGACCGGCCGGCGGACCAGCCGCTCGGCGGCGATGTTGGCGAGACCGTCGATAGGCCCGAGGCGACCCCGTTCATACCGCTTGCGGCCGAGACGGGCCGCCCGGTCGAGCCAGCCGCGCGCGCTCGGGCCGCGCTTGGCGGTTTCGCGCAGAATGCGCATGTGCAGGACTTCGTAGAGCCGCGGCACCGCCGTCATGATCGTCGGCCGCACCTCCTGCATGTTGCGCATCAGCGCATCGGCGCTCTCCGCGTAGTAGATCTGCCCGCCGATACTGAGCGGGAAGAACTGTCCCGCGGAATGTTCATAGGAATGCGACAGCGGCAGGAACGACAGGAAGACCTCGTCGGACAGGCCGAGCCTTTCGAGCACCCGATAGGCGCCGTAGCAGTTCGCCATGATGCCGCGATGGGTCTGCATCACGCCGCGCGGCCGGCCGCCGGTGCCGCTGGTATAGATCAGGCAGGCGGTGTCGTCGCGGCCGATGCCGGCGACGCGGGCGTCCATCTCGTCGGGCATCGCTTCGCCGCGACGCACGGCCTCTTCCCAGCGCAGCATTTCGATCCCGGGACTCTTGCCGTCCTCGACGTCGTCGATGGCGATGACGAAGGCCATGCCGTCGGCCTGCAGCGCCGCCGGCCACAGCCGCTTGAACAGGGCCTTGGTCGAGACGATCGCCGCGCGGGCGCCGCTGTCGGTCAGGATGTGGCGGTGGTCGTCGACGGTGTTCGTGGTATAGGCCGGCACGGTGATGCCGCCGGCCGCCATCACCGCCAGATCGGCGATCAGCCATTCCGGACGGTTCTCCGAGACCAGGACCACCCGGTCGCCATCCTTCAGCCCGGCCGCGCGCAGGCCCCGCGCCAGGCGCCGCGCTTCCGCCTCGATCGTCCGCCAGCTCATCGCGTGCCAGATGCCGTCGCGCTTCGACCAGACCATCGGCCGGTCGCCCAGGCTGCGCCCCTGGTCGAGCACCATGGCGACCAGGTTGGGCCATTGCTTGTACTTCCACGGGCCCGCCATGCGCGCCGCTCCTCCCGGGTCGCTTTTCTTGTTGGGCGTATTACCGCCGCGTCTCGGGCGGAAAAGCAAGCGCCGGCGATCGGCCGATGGCGATTCGCAAAAAGCTTGCTAGGCTGTCGGCCGCGGGCGCCGACCCCTGCTGCAATCACAAGAACAACCGGCCCCCGCGCGTGGCAACAGGAGGCAAGAACCAATGCGGAGATTAGTGGCTATGGCGGCCGCCATTCTGGCGGTGGCGCTGACCGCCGGCGCGGCCCAAGCGCAGTCGCGCCTGCAGACCATCCAGGAGCGCGGTACGCTGCGCGTCGGCACGACCGGCGATTTCAACCCGATGTCGATCCTCGATCCGGCGAGCAACTCGTACCAGGGCTTCGACATCGAGGCGATGGAGCGGCTGGCGGCCGATCTCGGAG
>JABDIP010000146.1 GCA_013003675.1 Inquilinus sp. | reverse complement strand
TTCACCTCTCGGCTCCCTCGTTCTGCTGCAGTTGCCGCATCTTGCCGTTGACCTCGTAGACGTAGCGAAGCACCTCGGCGACCGCCACGAAGGCCTCGGCGGGTATGTCGTCGCCGATGTCCAGCGTGGACAGCAAGCTCGCCAGATCGGCGTCGCTGCGCACCTCCACCCCGGCGGCCCGCGCTGCCGCCAGGATGTTGTCGGCAATGGTGCCGCGGCCGGTCGCGACGACCTTGGGAACGCGCTTGGGGTCGAGGTCGTAGCGCAGGGCGATCGCCAGCGCCCGACCCGCGTCGTCGCGGTCGCCGCTGTCGGTTTCGTCGTCGCGCGTCGCGGCCAACCGCGTTTCTCCAGAGCCGATCCCCGGCGAATGCCGGCAGGCGGACGGTCGCGAATCGTGGTTAAGGAAGGCTTAAATCGGGCAATTGCCGGTTGTCGGCACTACACGATGCTTACGTAGAGGTGTGTTCGGAAGGGACGGGTAAAACCGTGACGGGCAGCAAAGGTTAACGACACCTTTCGCCGTCAGTCGCTGCCGCGATCCTTCCCGGCGGCGGCAAGATCCTTGAAGATCTCGCTCGGCGATTCCGCGGCGGCTCGGTTTTCCGCCTGGATTCGTTCGTAAAGTTCCTCGCGCAACACGGACACTTCCGGCGGGAAAGTGAAGCCCAGCTTGATGGATTTCCCGCGAATCTCGACCACGGTTACCCTGATGTCGTCATTGATGACGATAGTCTCGCCGATTTTGCGGGTGAGATAGAGCACGCGTTACGACTGAGCCTCGGTTAGAAGCGCCGACGACTTGACCAGAGGGACACCGGACCGCCCGCCGCCTCGGCCAGTGGGTTAACGGCGAGAAGTACAGCATTTTTAGAGATTGTTAACAACCCGGTGCAAGCATCGCCGAACAAGAGGCTGCGTCCGTGCCGTCACCGGATCGGCTTCCCGGCGCCCCGATCGCGAACCACCGGCGTTCCATGGATTTCAGCAGCATCGGCCTCTTCCGACTGGTCTCGCAGCGCCTCGACTGGTTGACCCGTCGCCAGGACGTGCTCGCGCAGAACATCGCCAATGCCGACACGCCTAGCTATCGACCGCGCGATCTGCGGCCGTTCGCCGCGCATCTCGACGCCGCGACGGGGCCGGTGACGCCGGCGGCGACCCACCCTGGTCATATCGATCCGGTCGCGGCCGGCAACGGCGCCGCGCCATCCAGCGAGCGGCAGAACGACGTCTACGAGACGGCGCCCACCGGTAATGCCGTGGTGCTCGAGCAGCAGATGGTCCGGGTGTCGGAAACCGCGATGCAGCATCAGTTGGCGCTCAATCTCTACCGCAAGCATGTCGGCATGATTCGTCTGGCGCTTGGACGCGGGCGCTAGCGGCGGGCGTAAGGAAGATCCATGGACCTGATGAAGAGCCTGGAAATATCGGCCGCCGCCATGCGGGCGCAGGGGACCCGGTTGCGCGTCATATCCGAGAACCTGGCCAATGCCGACTCGACCGCCGAGACACCCGACGGGCTGCCCTATCGCCGCCGCGTCGTCAGCTTCCGCAGCCTGTTCGACCAGGCGCTGGGGGCGGAGACCGTGCGCGTCGGCGGCATCGTCCCCGATCCCTCGCAGTTCGAGCGGCGCTACGAGCCCGGGCATCCCAGCGCTGACGCCGAGGGCTACGTTCTCTATCCGAATATCGACGTGCTGGTCGAGATGATGGACATGCGCGAGGCCCAGCGCAGCTATGAGGCGAACCTCAATGCCATCGAGGTCTCGCGGTCGATGGTCACGCGCACCATCGAACTGTTGCGCGTCTAACAGGAGATCTTGGACATGGTCGCGCGCCTAACCGATGCCACCGCCGCCTACACGGCCGCCGGCAAGGCCAATGGGCCCGGCATGGAGGCGCGCGACGGGGCTGCCGAAGGCGCCTTCGGCGACCTGGTGCGCGACCTGATCGGCGACACCGCCGCCGCCGGCGCGGCCAGCGAAAAGGTGGCGACCGAGGCGCTGGCCGGACAGGCCGACCTGGCCGAGGTGGTAATGGCGGTGAACAACGCCGAATTGACCCTGCAGACCGTCGTCGCGATCCGCGACAAGGTCATCGAGGCCTACCAGGAAATCATCCGGATGCCGATCTGAGCCAGCCGCGCGTGTCGGCGGTTCGTTTCGGCCTCGTTCCCCAGAAGACAGGTGTTCCAGTGACAGTGGTTGAGGCCCTCGATATCGGCCGAGAAACGATATTAACCATGTTGAAGATCGGCTCGCCGCTGATGCTGATCGCCCTTGCCGTCGGCCTCAGCATCTCGCTCGTTCAGGCGCTGACCCAGATCCAGGAGATCACGCTGACCTTCGTACCGAAGATCCTGGTGATCTTCGTGGCGATGATCTTCCTGATGCCGTTCATGCTGGCGACCCTGATCTCGTTCACCCAGGGCCTCGCCGACCGGATCGTCGGGCTCGGCGCCTAGGAGCGAGGCGCCGTCGATGCTGTCGCCGCTCATCGCCGCCCAACTCTTCCCCTTGCTGCTGATCTTCGTCCGGGTCGGGGCGGCGTTGATGCTGCTGCCGGGGATCGGCGATTCCACGGTGCCGCCGCGGATGCGGCTGGTGCTGGCACTGGCGCTGACATTGCTGGTCGCGCCGCCTCTGACGCCGCTGATGCCGCCGCCGCCGGACAGCCCGCTGGCGCTGGCCTTGCTGATTGGCGGCGAGACCGTGGTCGGCCTGTTCCTCGGCCTCATCGTCCGCCTGCTCCTGACCGCGGTGGACGTCGCCGGGACGGTGGTGTCGTTTCAACTCAGCCTGGCCAACGCCTTCGTCTTCAACCCGGCGATGGCCGCCCAGGGTTCCCTGGTCAGCAACTTCTTCACGACGTTGGGCGTGTTGCTGATCCTGCTGACCGATCTGCACCACGCCATGCTGACCGGCATCGTCGACAGCTACATGGTGTTCGCCCCGGGCGGGACGCCGCCGGCCGGCGACCTGGCCGACGCGGTCGCCCGGCAGGTGGCGGCCAGCTTCGGGATCGGCCTGCGCATGGCGGCGCCGTTCCTGGTCATCGGCCTGATCTTCTATCTCGGCCTCGGGCTGATGGCGCGGCTGATGCCGCAGATCCAGGTCTTCTTCATCGCCATCCCGGCGCAGGTGCTGCTCGGGTTCGCCATCCTCGGGCTGACGCTGTCGGCGGCCATGCTGTATTGGCTCGATGCGGTGGCGATGGCGCTGATGTCGTTCCCGAAGCCGTTTTGAGGCCCGGCCGTGGCGGACGACAAGGACGACAGCCAAAAAACCGAGGAGCCGACACAGCGCAAGCTGGAGGAAGCCCGCCGGCGCGGCCAGGTCGTCACATCCCAGGAGGTCAAGCACGGCTTCGTGCTGCTCGGCGGGCTGATCGTCGTGCTGGCGTTCGCCCCCTTGGCCAGCCGGGCGTTGACGTCACGCATGGGCAGCTTCCTCGCCGGGCTGCATACGGTGCCGACCGACGCCGACTCGCTGATCGCCATGCTGGGCGACGCGGCTGGCGAGATCGTGCTGATCCTGCTGTTCCCGCTGCTTGTGCTGGCCGGGCTGGCCGCCGCCTCCAGTCTGCTTCAGCACGGCCCGTTGCTGTCGTTCGAGACGCTCAAGCCGAAGCTGGAGAAGATCAGCCCGCTGGCGGGATTCAAGCGTCAGTTCTCGCTCAAGGCGATCATGGAATTCAGCAAGGGCTTGGCGAAGATCGCGGTGGTCGGGATCATCGCCGCCATCGTGCTGTGGCCGGAGTTGCGCCGGATCGAGGCCTATGCCGGGTTGCCGATGGCGGCGCTGACGGCGCGGGTCTGGACGATTGCCGTCAAGCTGATGACGGCCGTTCTTGCCGTCGTCGCCCTCATCGCCGGCGCCGACTTCCTGTTCCAGCGCTTCGACTTCCTGCGCCGGCAGCGCATGTCCAAGCAGGAGGTGAAGGACGAATACAAGCAGACCGAGGGCGACCCGATGGTCAAGGCACGGGTGCGCCAGATCCGCATGGAGCGCGCCCGGCGCCGGATGATGGCGGCGGTGCCGGAAGCCGACGTGGTGATCACCAATCCGACCCACTTCGCCGTCGCCATGGCCTACAAGCCGGACACCATGACCGCGCCTAAGGTGGTCGCCAAGGGTGTCGACGCTATCGCCCTGAAGATCCGCGAGGTGGCGGAGGCCCACGACGTCGCGGTGGTGGAGAACCCGCCATTGGCGCGTGCCCTCTATCAGGCGGTGGAGATCGATGGCGAGATCCCCGCCGAACACTACAAGGCGGTCGCCGAGGTGATCTCATACGTCTTCAAGCTGCAGCGCCGGACGATGCCGGCGACGTAGAGCCTGATCGCATCTCACCGGAACGGTGTGATGCGTGAATCAGCCTCTAGTTTGTTGAAAGAGAGCAAGATTCACGCTTCAGATCGATTCGAGCTGAAGCGATCTTGATCCAGGCGGCGGGGGATTCTCGTCGATGCCGAAAAAGAGTAAGGTGGCGCCAGCCGCTCCGAGGATGGCCGAAGAACCTGCGATGTCGGTGCAGACCAAGACCGAAATCCCGCCGCCGGCCCCGCAAGGGGTGCCGGTCGCAGCCGCGCCCGGCGCACCGCCGCCAGGCGCGCGCGAGGAGGACGAGCAGTCGCGCGGCCTGGCCGGCTGGACGTTGTTCGCCCTGGCCGGAGCGGCGCTGCTGCTCGGCGGTCTGGTTTTCACCGTCGGCATCAACGCGCCGGTACTGGCCTTGCCGTTGAGCGGCGCGGCGGCGGTCGCCGGCGCCGCCGCGCTGGTGG
>JABDIP010000139.1 GCA_013003675.1 Inquilinus sp. | reverse complement strand
GGGGTTCGTCGGGCGCCGGCGGGTGCGCGGCGGCGGCATGGTCCTTGATCGGGGCGTCGATCGGAGTCTCGATCGGGTCGTCGGCCGGGTCGTCGGGCGCGACGACGGCATCGGCCGGCAGGTCGGGCGGAGCCCCATAGACCCGTTCGATGGCCTCGTCGATCTCGCTCCAGACCCGCTCGGCCAGCCGTTCGGCGCCGCCATCGGCCCATTCGATCCGGCAGTCGGCGGGGCCCAGCCCGGGCTCGGCCGCCAACTGGATCGACCCTTCATGGCCGAGGCGCCGGGCGGCGTTCTCGACGTGCGGGCGCAGCGGCTCCAGCATCTCCTCGGCAACCCGGATCGCGATGCGCGGCTGCTCGGGCAGTTGCCGCAGGCAATCCTCGACGACGGCGGTGATCTCCGGCAGCCCGTCGCGCCGCGCCGCCTCCGGCAGGATCTTGCGGGCCGCGACCAGGGCCAGCCGCGCCGCCTGTTCGGCCAGGCAGCGCTGAAAGCGGGCTTGCTCCTCGGTCAGCCGGGCGACTTGCTCGATCATGCCGTCGAGCCCGTCCAGCAACCGCTTCTCGATCGAGTCCTTGGCGGCGGTCTGACCACTGGCCTCGCCCTCGGCAAAGGCGGTTTCGCGCGCCGCCTGCAAATCGTCGTCGGTAAAGGCCGGCGCCGGCGCCGGTGCCGGGCCGGGCGGGCCGAGCAGGGACTCGTCGTCGAACGAGGTCTCGAACAGGAAGCGCTGCGGTGTGGCTGCCATGTCGGATGGGCTCCTAATACACCAGCTCGTCGTCGGCCTTGCCCTCGGAGATCACGATCTCCCCGCGGGCGGCCAAATCCTTGGCGAGCTGCACCATGTAGGTCTGCGCCTCGTCGACCTCCTTCAGGCGCACCGGACCCATCGCCTGCATGTCCTCGCGCAGCAGCTTGCCGCCGCGTTCCGACATGTTGCTGAAGAACAGGTCGCGCAGGGTTTCCGACGCGCCCTTCAGGGCCAGCGCCATCTTGTCCTTCTCCACCGCGCGCAGCAGCGTCTGCACCCCGGTCGGGTCGAGCTTGCCGAGGTCCTCGAAGGTGAACATCAGCGCCTTGATCTTCTCCGCGCTCTCGGTGCTGCGCTCCTCCAGCGCGGTGATGAACTTGGACTCGGTCTGGCGATCGAGGTTGTTGAAGATCTCGGCCATCATCTCGTGCGCGTCGCGGCGGTTGGTGCGCGCCAGGTTCGACATGAACTCGTTGCGCAGGGTGCGCTCGACGTCGTCGAGGACCTCCTTCTGCACCGATTCCATGCGCAGCATGCGCATCACCACCTCCAGCGCGAAGCTGTCGGGCAGCAGCGCCAGGACCCGGGCGGCGTGGTCGGGCTTGACCTTCGACAACACCACCGCCACGGTCTGCGGGTATTCGTTCTTCAGGTAGTTGGCGAGCACCGCCTCGCTGACATTGGCCAGCTTCTCCCACATCGTCCGGCCGGCCGGACCGCGGATCTCCTCCATGATCGCGTCGACCTTCTCGCGGTCGAGCACCTTGGCCAGCAGCCGCTCGGTGCTGTCGTAGGTACCGACCAGCGCGCCGGTGGAGGAGATCTGCTCGACGAACTCGACGCACAGCCGTTCGACCAGGGTCGAACTCACCGTGCCCAGCAACGCCATGGTCTGGGACAGTTCCTTGATCTCGTCCTCGTCCATGAAGACGAACAGCCGCGCCGCCTGTTCCTCGCCCAGGGCGAGCAACAGGATCGACGCCTTCTCGGGGCCGCTCAGCCCCCGATAGTCCTCACGTACGCGCAACGACGACATGGTGTTTGCCTATTCGCCCTCAGTGCCCGGCTCGGAGTGAGCCGTTGCAAGACAATGGGATACGGACCAGCCGTTCCAACGTCATCGCCATTCCCGCGAAGGCGGGAATCTCGAGACGCAAGGGCGCCGGTCTCATCGAGATTCCCGCCTTCGCGGGAATGACGATCGAGTGGTGGGAAAGGCCCAGCAACATCTTGATATCGATGTGGTCATTTCGTGTCGGGTTCCTGTGGCTGGCCGCGTCACGCCGGTCTCAGCTTTCCTGATAGATCCAGTTGCGGATGATCGAGATCGACTCCTCGGGGTGCTTGTCGACGATCTCGCCGATCTTGCGGACCGAGGAGGCGCGGACGCGGCCATCGATCCGGGCGATGTCGATGCTGCCGTCCAGCCCTTCCTCGTCCTCTTCCGCCGAGACCATCGCGCCGCCGGCCTCGCCGCCGCCGGCGGGCGCCAGATCGCTGCCGATCGGCCCGACCAGCGCGCGGTGGGTCTGGGCGCCGTCGGGCAGCAGCGCGTCGTAGCCGGCCTCGGCCGGCGCCTCCTGGCCGATATCCATTATCCGCGCCATCAGCGGCCGCACGACGAGCAGGATCACCAGCAGCGCGACCACCGCCATCACCGCCATCTCGGCGATCCGCAGGATGTCCTGGCGGGTCAGCCCCATCAGCAGGCCTTCCTCCTCGGCGAACGCCGAATCCTCGGCGGCGGCGAAGCGCATGTTGACGACCTCGATGGTGTCGCCGCGATTGGCGTCGTAGCCGATCGCCGTGCGCACCAGGGTGTCGAGCTGTGCCATTTCCTCCTCGCCGCGCGGCTGATAGGTGCTCTCGCCGTCGGCGCCGGTCTCGTACAGCCCGTCGACCAGCACCGCCACCGACAGCCGTTCGACGGTGCCGGATTCGTGCTCGACGTTCAGCACCTTGCGGCTGATCTCGAAATTGACGGTTTCCTGGGTGCGGTTCGAGCGGTTGCTGGCGGAGGAGCCGCCGCCGAGCGGCGCCAGCGCGTCGGCCTCCGGCAGGTTGCCGGCCACCGACACCGGGTCCAGCCCGTCGCCCTCGCTCGACTCGGCCTCCTCGTCGACCAGCTGGGTCGAGCGGGCGACCTGGCTGTTGGGGTCGTAGATCTCCTCGGTGGAGACGACCCGGTCGAAATCCATCACCGCGCTGACCTGGGCGCGGACCCGGCCGACGCCGACCGAGCGCGCCAGCAGATCCTCGATCTGCTGCGACAGCCGCATCTCGTAGGCGCGCCGCATCTCCTCGGCGTTCGACTGGCCGAGGCCGGGGGCGTCGCTGTTGGTGCCGCGCGCCAGAAGGGTGCCGCGGTCGTCGACGATGGAGATATTCTGCGGCTGCAATCGCGGCACCGCCGCCGCCACCAGATGCTGGATCGCGACGATCTGCTGCGACGACAGGCCGCCGCGGGCGCGCAGGAAGACCGAGGCGCTGGGGTCCTGCCGGTCGCGGCTGAACAGTTCCCGTTCCGGCAGCACCAGATGCACCCGGGCCTGGCGCACGCTGGCGATGGTGCCGATGGTCCGCGCCAGCTCGCCTTCCAGCGCGCGCAGCCGATTGACGTTCTGCATGAAGCTGGAACTGCCGAACCCTTCGGTCCGATCGAAGATCTCATAGCCGAGCGAGCCGCCCTTCGGCAGCCCCTCCTGGGCCATCAGCAGGCGGGCGCGGGCGACCTGGTCGGCCGGCACCATGATGCTGCCGCCATTGCCGCGGATCTGATAGGGGAGCGCCAACTCGTCCAGCTTGGTGACGATCTCGCCGCTGTCGGTCAGGTCGAGGTCGGCATAGAGCAGCGACATGTCGCCGGTCGACAGCCGCGTCGTCACGAAAGCGAAGAAGGCGATGAGGCCGATGGCCACCGCGCCGATCGCCGCAAGCCGGGCAGGGCCGAGGCTGCGTAGGGTCTGAGAGAAAGCGTCCAAGGGTTGGCGGTCCCGGGGGTTTCACTTCTTCTTAGGGACGCTAAATGCCATGTACTGAAAGGATGGTTAAAAGTACCGGCAATTATTGCCTAGTCCGATACTAATGAAGCCAAAGTACAACTGGCTTGCGAAACAAAGTAAAAAATATGATCGGATTTGGATGTTATGGCGCCCTTGCGACACGGGTCGAATCGGCGCCGGGCGGCGGCGCGGGCCGGAGCCATATGAACGAGGAGAGGGCTGGGCACTCGGCGGGCAATAAAAAACGCCATCCGGCGCGGACGGCGTTGTCGAATCGGTGGCGCGGCGGCGGGCTAGTCGGCCAGGCCACCGGCCGGTGCCGGCTGCCGATAGTCCTGCAGGCGGGTCGCCCGCAGCCCGGGCACGCCGTGGGTCTCGATCAGGCGCTGCCAGGACAGGAACTCCTCGATGGAGATGTTGTAGCGCGCGCAGGCACCCTCCAGGCTCAGCAGCCCGCTGCGGACGGCCGTGACGACCTCCGCCTTGCGGCGGCTGACCCAGCGCTTGGTGTTCGGCGACGGCAAGTCCTCTAGGGACAGCGGCTTGCCTGCCGGTCCGATCACAGCGCGCTGGCGCGCATCCTGCGACTGCCTCATCAAAAAGCTCCTACGCCCGATCCTGAACGTCTGATGCAAACCTGGAAGGTATGCTTTTGCTTTTAAGAAAGGGCTAAGGAACGAGGTTAATTGAACGTAATTGAATCGATCCGGCCGATCGCCAATAGATACGATCGGCCGGGATTTACCTCGTTTTTCAGTAACCCGTTTCGTTAACGTTTGATCCGAACAAGTTCATCCAACATTTCGTCGGCCGTGGTGATGATCTTCGCACTGGCCGAATAGGCCCGCTGGGTGATGATCATGGTGGTGAACTCGGTCGCCAGATCGACGGTCGAGGCCTCCAGGGCGCCCGATTCGATGGCGCCGGCGCCGCCGGTGCTCGGTGCCCGCAGGAAGAACTGGCCGGACCCCGATGTCTCGATGAAGACGTTGCCGGTCTGTGCCTCCAGTCCGTTCGGGTTGGGGAAGGTGGCCAGCGGGATCTGGTAGATGCGGATGTTGCGGCCGTTGTCGAACAGGGCGCTGACATAGCCCTCATCGTCGATCTGGACGCCGGAGAATGTGCCGAACTGGACGCCGTCCTGCTCGATCTGGGTCACCAGATACTGGCCGGAGAACTGGGTCAGCCCCTCCACCGTGCCGGCGACCCCGACATTCATGTCGATGGTGTTGGTCGCGCTGTCGACCCAGGTCGCGCCGTTGGTCAGCGTATAGCTCGACATGTCGATTCCGAGGGCGAGCGGTGTGCCCGGTATCGGCAGCGGCTGCCCGGAGGTGCCGAGCAGGCGTCCGGTGTCGTCGAAGGTCATGCTGCCGACCGGGGCGCCCCAGGTCGCCGGGTCGT
>JABDIP010000088.1 GCA_013003675.1 Inquilinus sp. | reverse complement strand
ATGGGGGAGGGTCGGGGTGGGGGTGAAAACCAACGGACCCGATCGGCCAACGACTTTGAGGGGCAGGGCCGCACCGCCTCTACCGCCCCGCAGGCCGCCGCCGGATCGCCTGGACCGTGTTCTCCAGCGCCTGCAGGAAACGCGAGCGGTCCTGCTTGCCGAAGGCCGGGCCGCCGCCACGGATCTCTCCGGTGTCGCGCAGATGGGCGTTCAGGTCGCGCATCGCCATCGCCATGCCGATGCCGGCACGGTCGAAGGGCCGGCCGGTCGGCCCCAGCACCGCGGCACCCTTCTCCAGGCAGCGGGCGGCCAGCGGGATGTCGGCGGTGATGGCGATGTCGGCGGCGCCGGCACGGCTGGCGATCCAGTCGTCGGCGGCGTCGAAGCCGTCATCGACCACGACGCGCCGCACCAGCGGGCTGTCCGACAGGCGCATCCACTGGTTGGCCACCATGTGCACCACCAGCCCGTGCCGCTCGGCGACGCGGACGATCTCGTCCTTGACCGGGCAGGCATCGGCGTCGACGTAGATCTCGGTCACAGTTCCTCGGGGTCAGCCTTGCGCATGACGCGGGGGTCGATACCTTGGCCCGGCGACCCCGCTCACCTATGTTAGCGGTACGCGTCGCTTTCCAGAAAGCACCTGCATGCCGATCGCCCCCGACCGTATCCGCCACCCGGAAAAGCAGAAGCGCCCGGACAACCCGATCCAGCGGAAGCCGGCCTGGATCCGGGTCAAGGCGCCGGTCAGCCGGGAATACCACGAGACCCGCGAGCTGATGCGCACGCTCAGGCTCAACACGGTCTGCGAGGAGGCGGCCTGCCCGAATATCGGCGAATGCTGGGCCAAGGGCCACGCCACGGTGATGATCCTCGGCAGCGTCTGCACCCGCGCCTGCGCCTTCTGCAACGTGGCGACCGGGCGGCCCGACCGGCTCGACCCGCATGAGCCGGAGCACGTCGCCGAGGCCTGTGCCGGCCTCGGGCTCAGCCACATCGTCGTCACCTCGGTCGACCGCGACGATCTGGCGGATGGCGGCGCCCGGCATTTCGCCAATGTGATCGGCGCAGTACGGGCAACGTCGCCGGACACCACGATCGAAGTGCTGACGCCCGATTTCAAGGAGAAGCCCGGCGCCGTGGAGACGGTGACGACGGCACGGCCCGACGTGTTCAACCACAATCTGGAGACGGTGCCGCGGCTCTACCCGTCGATCCGCCCGGGCGCCCGCTATTTCACCTCGCTGGCGCTGCTGAGCAAGGCCAAGGAACTCGACCCTTCGATCTTCACCAAATCCGGGCTGATGGTCGGCCTCGGCGAGACGGCGGAGGAGGTCTATCAGGTGATGGACGATCTGCGCGCGGCGGATGTCGATTTCCTCACCATCGGCCAGTATCTCCAGCCGACGCCGAAACACGCGGCGATCGACCGTTTCGTGCCGCCGGACGAGTTCCGGACCTACGAGAAGGTGGCGCGCGGCAAGGGTTTCCTGATGGTGTCGGCCTCGCCGCTGACCCGGTCCTCCTACCTCGCCGGCGACGATTTCGAACGGCTGCGGGCGGCGCGCGAGGCGCGGCTCGCCGGGCTCGGCGGCATCGACCTGGTCGAGCTGGCGGCCGACGGCGCGGCGGAGTAGGGCGCCGACTCGCTCGACCCCGGGAGCCCTGACCGAGTCATGCCGACCCATGCCGAACAGAAGCTGCTGCCCTACAGCCAGGCGCAGCTTTTCGATCTCGTCGCCGATATCGAGCGCTACCCGGAATTCCTGCCCTGGTGCCTCGCCACGCGGACCCGCGAGCGGCAGGGGGCGGTGCTCATCTCCGACATGGTGATCGGCTTCCGCATGGTCCGCGAGCGCTTCACCAGCCGGGTGACGCTGGCGCGGCCGGACCGCATCGACGTCGAATACACCCACGGGCCGCTCAGCCATCTGAACAACCACTGGCGCTTCCTGCCACATCCGGAGGGCTGCGTGATCGATTTCTACGTCGATTTCGAATTCCGCTCGCGGGTGCTGCAGAAGCTGATCGGGGTGCTGTTCAACGAGGCGGTCAAGCGCATGGTCGGCGCCTTCGAGGAACGCGCCCACGCGCTCTATGGCGCGAACGGCGCGACGGTGCCGGAAGGCTCCAAGCCGATCTGACGGGAGTGTCCGGGACAGGCCGGGTTGCTAGTTCGATGGCCAGTCATAGACCCGCGCCTCCAGCGCATCCACCGCGTCGCGCGGCGCCAAGTCCCGCCCCTCGGCGCCGATCGTCCGCCACACCGCGGTCGCGGCGATGATCGCATCGAGCGCATCGCCGCCCGGATCGCCAATGGCCTCGGCCGCCAGCGCCTCGGGGCAGGCCAGTCCTGCGTCCTCCAGCACCGCCAGAATCGACCGCCGGACACCGGCAAGCGCCGGGCCGCGCCCCTTATAGGGCCGATAGCGGCCGAGCCGCTTCAGCGTCGAGGCCGGGCAGGATTCGACGACCACCGTTGTCGCCGTCCCGTGCCGATGCATCGGCGCGATGCCGACCGCCGATTCGGCCGCCAGCGGCGCCAGCACTCGCGAGATGCCCCAATAGGTTTGCCGGTAGAGCCGCAGATTGTAGGCGGCGAAGGGCGTCCCGGTCTCCCGGTCGGTCCGCCGCCGGCGCTCGCCATCGGCCGAGCGGGCGCGGCAGCCCTGGCGAAAGACCTCCGGGTCGGGATAGGCGGCGGCGAAGCCGGTGGCGAAGGACAGCCAGTCCGGCGCCGCGATCAGCTCGCGCGGCAGGCTGAACGGGAAGTCGCAGCCGATCAGCGCCCGCTCGCGGCCGGCGAGGAACGCCGCCAGCGCCGCCAGCGCCCGCTCCCGCGCCGTTCCGCTGTCCGGCAAATCGCTGCCGCGCATCAGCTGGCGGAGGGCGAGGCGGTCGCCCTCGGGGTGGCCGATGGCGACCCAGAGGCGCCGACCGGCATCGACGGCGCCGCTGAAATCGACGCCGATAAACTCGGAGAACCGGGGGTTCACGCCGGGTCGGCGTCAGCCGCCAGCCCGGAAAGCAAGGCCAGCGCCCGTTCGACGGCCTGCCGGCGGACGGCGCGGCGGTCGCCACCGAAAACATGGCTTTCGGCGCGGGATTGGCGGTTTCGCTGGGCTCCCGCCAACCATACCAGCCCCAGCGGCTTCCCGGGCGTCGCCCCGCCGGGACCGGCGATTCCCGTGACCGACACGGCGATGTCGGCGGCGGAACGGGAAACCGCGCCTTCCGCCATGGCGATCGCCGCCTCGCGGCTGACGGCGCCGTGTTCGGCGATCGTCTCGGCGGGAACCCCCAGCATCTCTGTCTTCGCGGCGTTGGAATAGGTGACGAAACCACGATCGACCACATCCGATGAGCCGGCGATCTCGGTCAGCGCGGCGGCGATCAGCCCGCCGGTGCAGCTCTCCGCCGTCGCGATCCGCAAGCCCTTGGCCCGACAGGCCGCCAGCAGCGCGGAGGCCCGGTCGATCAGTTCAGCGTCGAAACCCACGGCCCATACCCCAGCCACAGACTCAGCAACCACAGCGCCAGCGCGGCGTACAGCCCGGCGAAGATGTCGTCGAGCATCACGCCGAGGCCGCCCGCCACCTCGCGGTCGGCCCAGGAGGCCGGCCACGGCTTGACGATGTCGGCCAGCCGGAACAGCAGGAAGCCGATCCCGTAGTAGCGCCAGTCCACCGCCACCACCGCCAGGGTCAGCCACTGGCCCGCCACCTCGTCGATGACGATGGCGCTGGAATCCTTCTCGCCGGAACGCCCGACATGGTTCGAGGCCCAGACGCCGACGGCGAAGGCGACCGCCGCCGCCGGGATCAGGGCGAGCGGGCCGGCGGTCCAGGCGATGGCGACGGCGAAGGGCAGGGCGGCGAGCGAGCCCCAGGTCCCCGACGCGAAGCCGATCAGCCCGGCGCCGAACCAGGTCGCCGCCAGCGTCGCCGGATGCCACGGGGAGATGCCGGCGGGGAGGGGACGGAACAGGCGCATCGCGGTCAGCTCCGCCCCGCCGGCAGCCGCAGCGTCGCCGTGGCCTGGGCGGCGATGCCCTCGCCGCGACCGGCGAAGCCGAGCCCCTCGGTGGTCGTCGCCTTGACGCTGACGGCGGTGCCGGGGCCGAGGATCTCGGCGATGCGGGCGACCATCGCGTCGCGGTGCGGGCCGATCTTCGGCCGCTCGCAGATCAGGGTGACGTCCACATGGGCGATGCGGCCACCGGTGGCGGCCGCCAGTTCGGCGGCGTGGCGCAGGAACGTCGCCGAGTCCCGGCCCTTCCACCGCGGATCGCCGGGCGGGAAGTGCTGGCCGATATCGCCGGCGCCGAGCGCGCCCAGGATCGCGTCGGTGATGGCGTGCAGCCCGACATCGGCGTCGGAATGGCCGATCAGCGCCTGGTCGTGGGCGATCGCGATGCCGCACAGGGTGACATGATCGCCGGGACCGAAACGGTGCACGTCGAAGCCGTTGCCGACCCGGATCTCGGCCGTTCCGGCGGCGAGCAGCGCCTCGGCGCGGGCCAGATCGTCTTCCGTGGTCACTTTCAGATTGTCCTCGCTTCCCGCAACCAGGGCGACCGCCAGCCCTGCCCGTTCGGCAATCGCGGCGTCGTCGGTCGCCTCGAATTCGGCGGCGGCGCGATGCGCCCGCAATAGGGTGTCGAACTCGAAACCCTGCGGCGTCTGGGCCCGCCACAGCCCGCTGCGGTCGACGGTGCCCTCGCTCAGCCCGTCCTTGCCGCGTTTCAGCGTATCCACCACCGGGACCGCGGCGATGGCCGCCGGGGCGGTGTCGAGGGCCCGGCGCACCCGCCCGATGGTCTCCGGGTCGGTCAGCGGCCGGACACCGTCCTGGACAAGCACGTATTTCGGAGGTGCGTCGCCGAGCGCGTCGAGCCCCAGACGGACCGAGGCCTGGCGCGTATCGCCGCCATCGATCGGCGAACCGATCTCCAGCCCGTCCAGGACCGATGTGCAGAGATCCCGGTGCGCGGCATCGATCACCACGCGCACGCGGTCGATGGCCGGATGGGCGAGGAAGGTCTCGACCGTGCGGCGTAGCACCGGCCGCCCGGCGAGCAGCCGGTATTGCTTCGGGATGTCGCCGCCGAAGCGCTGGCCACTGCCGGCGGCCATGATCAGCGCGGCACAATCGGCACGGCCCATTCGAATTCCGGTCTTGCGCGTCGGTCGCCGGAGACTAGTCGGTCGCCCCGCAACCGCCAAGCGGTCTCGACGCGAATTCGCTTGAAACCGGATGGCCGATCCGCTGTATTCCGCCCAAAGTTTTTGCAGACATGGAGCATGCCTAAAGTATGGGCATTCAAATCGGACCGGTGGCGATCGCGGATCCGGTCATCCTGGCGCCGATGTCGGGCGTGACCGATCGGCCGTTCCGCCGCCTCGCCAAGCGGCTGGGGGCCGGCCTCGTGGTCTCGGAGATGATCGCCAGCGGCGAGATGATCCGCGCCGCGCGCGCCAGTCTGCGCTGCCAATCCGATTGCGCCGAGGAATACCCGATGGCCGTACAACTCGCCGGTTGCGAGCCGGCCATCATGGCCGAGGCGGCGCGGCTGAACGTCGGCCGCGGCGCGGCGATCATCGACATCAATTTCGGCTGCCCGGTGAAGAAGGTGGTCAACAAGCTGGCCGGTTCGGCGCTGATGCGCGACGAGCGACTGGCCGGCCGCATCCTTTCCGCCGTGGTCTCCGCCGTCGAGGTGCCGGTCACGCTGAAGATGCGCACCGGCTGGGACGAGGCCAGCCGCAACGCGCCGGCCCTGGCGCGGATCGCCGAGGCGTGCGGCATCCGCCTGATCACGGTCCACGGGCGCACCCGCTGCCAGCTCTACCGGGGCAGCGCCGACTGGCGGTTCATCCACCAGGTCAAGGAAGCGGTGTCGGTGCCGGTGATCGCCAATGGCGATATCCGCAGCCTGGCCGATATCGACCGGTGCCGGGCCGAGAGCGGTGCCGACGGCGTGATGATCGGGCGGGGCGCGCAGGGACGCCCGTGGTTCGTCGCCCAGGCGATGGCCCATCTGCGCGGCGAGCCGCAGTTTGAGCCATCGATCCCCGAGCGGCGCGTCATCGTCCGCGAGCATTTCGAGGAAATCCTGTCCCATTACGGCAACGACCGCGGCGTGCGCATCGCCCGCAAGCATCTCGGTTGGTATGCCCAGGGCCTGCACGGCGCCGCGCGGTTTCGCGCCGAGGTGAACCGGACCGCCGAACCGGGTGCGGTGCGCCGGCTGATCGACGACGCTTTCGGCGCCGAGGCCGAGGCGCTGGCGGCATGACGGCGCGGACGGAGACGAGGGCGCTCGGTTCGGCCGAGGCGGTCGATCCGCGTCAGGTGCTGAATGCCCTGCCGCAGCCGGTCATCGTGCTCGACCGCGACGGCATCATCCGGTTCGTCAATTTCGACGCCCAACTGTTCTTCGGCGCCGGCGAGTCGATGCTGCTCGGCTTTCCGCTGTCCGACTGGCTGCCCGAGGACAGCCCGGTGTTCTCGCTGATCCATCAGGTTTTCTCCGCCGGCAGCAGCGTTTCGGAATACGGGCTGACGCTCGAGACGCCCCGCATCGGCATCCATCTGGTCGCCGCCAACGCGGCGCCGATGGGCGATCCGGTCGGCCATGTCGTGTTGACCCTGCAGGAGGTGTCGATCGCCCGCCGCTTCGACAATCAGCTCACGCACCGGAATGCCGCCCGGTCGGTGACGGCGATGTCGGCGATGCTGGCCCATGAGGTGAAGAACCCGCTATCCGGCATTCGCGGCGCCGCCCAGCTCATCGAGCAGGCGGTCGGCGACCGCGACCGCGAACTCACCCGGCTCATCTGCGAGGAGGCCGACCGCATCGTCGCCCTGGTCAACCGAATGGAGGTCTTCGCCGACAGCCGGCCCATCGAGCGCGCGCCGGTCAACATCCATCTCGTGCTGGAACGGGTGCGCCGGTTGGCGGAGAACGGCTTCGCCCGGCATGTCCGGTTCGTCGAGCGCTACGACCCGTCGCTGCCGCCGGTCTACGGCAATCGCGACCAGTTGGTGCAGGTGTTCCTCAACCTGGTGAAGAACGCCGCCGAATCCGTGTCGTCGAGCGGCGGCGAGGTCATCCTCGCCACCGGCTATCAACGCGGCGTGAGCATCGCCCTGCCGGGCACCAACCAGCGCACCAACCTGCCGTTGGCAATCACGGTCCAGGACAACGGTCCGGGCATCCCGGAGGATCTGCAGGCGCATCTTTTCGATCCGTTCGTGACGACAAAGAAGAACGGCACCGGTTTGGGTCTGGCCCTGGTCGCCAAGGTGATCGGCGACCACGGCGGCATCATCGAGTGCCAGAGCCGGCCGCGGCGGACCGTGTTCAAGACCTGGCTGCCGATGCATCCGGAAATCGACGCGGCCGCCCTCGAAACCGCGGAGACGGTGTGATGCCGGCATCCACGATCCTGATCGCCGACGACGATCGCGGCATTCGAACCGTCCTCAACCAGGCACTCGGCCGTCTCGGCTACGACGTGCGGACCACGGGCAACGCCGCGACCCTGTGGCGCTGGGTCGAGGACGGCGACGGCGATCTGGTGATCACCGATGTGGTGATGCCGGACGAGAACGGACTCGACCTCATTCCGCGCATCAAGCGGATCAGGCCCGATCTCCGGGTCATCGTGATGAGTGCTCAGAACACGCTGCTCACGGCGGTCCGGGCGACCGAACGGGGCGCCTTCGAGTATCTGCCCAAGCCGTTCGACCTGAACGAGTTGATCGCCGTGGTCGGCCGGGCGCTGACCACGCCGGCGACCGGGACGGGGTCGCGGCCGGACGAATCCGGCGATGCCACGGAAGGCCTGCCGCTGATTGGCCGATCACCGGCGATGCAGGAAATCTATCGGATCATGGCGCGGCTGATGGCCACCGACCTGACCGTCATGATCACCGGCGAGAGCGGCACCGGCAAGGAGCTGGTCGCCCGCGCCCTGCACGATTTCGGCAAGCGGCGCAACGGGCCGTTCGTCGCCATCAACATGGCGGCCATTCCCCGCGAACTGATCGAGTCGGAACTGTTCGGGCACGAGAAAGGATCGTTCACCGGGGCGCACGCCCGTTCGGCGGGACGTTTCGAACAGGCCCAGGGCGGAACGCTGTTCCTCGACGAGATCGGCGACATGCCGATGGAGGCGCAGACCCGACTGCTGCGCGTGCTGCAGGAAGGCGAATATACGACCGTTGGCGGCCGGACGCCGATGCGCGCCGATGTCCGCATCATTGCCGCGACCCATCGCGATCTGCGCCATGCGATCCGCCAGGGCATCTTCCGCGAGGATCTGTATTACCGATTGGCGGTCGTGCCGATCCGGCTGCCGCCCTTGCGCGAGCGGACCGAGGACATTCCGGCGCTGGTCAATCATTTTCTCGCCGAGGCCGCGGCGGAGGGATTGCCGGTGAAGTCGCTCGATGCGGCGGCGATGGACCGGCTGGCCAGCTACGGATGGCCCGGCAATGTCCGCGAACTGGAAAACCTGGTCCGCCGGCTGGCGGCGCTGTACGCGCAGGAGATCATCGGCGCCGACGTGCTGGAGAGCGAACTGGCGGAAGTCGAGCCGCCGCCGGCCCAGCCCGTCGGCAGCCGCGGCGAGGGCCTGTCCACGGTGGTCGAGCGACAGCTTCGCGACTATTTCGACGCCCACAAGGACGGGTTGCCGGCCGCCGGGCTCTACAACAGGGTTCTGCATGAGATGGAAAGACCGCTGATCTCGCTTTGCCTGGCGGCAACCGGGGGCAACCAGATCAGGGCCGCAGCCTTGCTGGGCGTTAACCGGAACACCCTGCGCAAGAAGATCCGCGAGTTGGACATCCAGGTTGTCCGCGGCCTAGGATGAGGAATACCGGGCCGCGGCCACGCCACCGGGCGATAGCCCGCCGTCGCATCGTTCACCCGCGTCCTGCCCGGGTTGTGCTATGACGCGCCCATGAGCAGCCAGATCGCCGAACCGCCCCCGACGATGCTGCGCCAGATCGCCATCTGGGCGGCGCGCGCCGGCTTGGCGAACAAATTCGCCGTGGTGCTGACCGTCGCCGCCCTCGCCAGCGGCGTGGCGACCTATGGCGCACTGACCGCGCAGAGCTCGGCGCTCGGGCGCGACGCCAATACCGTCAACCTGCTGCTGAATCTCGACCTGTTCATCCTGCTGCTGCTCGGCTTGGTGATCGCCCGGCGAATCGCGCTGCTGTGGGTGCAGCGCCGGCGCGGCATCGCCGGCTCGCGGCTACATGCGCGGCTGGTCCTGCTGTTCAGCGTGCTGGCGGTGGCGCCGGCGATTATCGTCGCCGCGTTCTCCGCCCTGGTCTTCTATCTCGGGGTCCAATCCTGGTTCTCCGAACGGGTCAGCACCGCCATCAACGAGTCGCTATCGGTCGCCCAGGCCTATCTGCAGGAGCACCAGCAGACGCTGCGCGCCGACGCGCTGTCGATGGCCAACGATCTGAACCGGGAACTGCCGCGACTGATCGCGGATCCCGCCTTTTTCAACCAGATGGTCTCGACCCAGTCGATCCTGCGCGGCCTGAGCGAGGCGCTGGTCTTCGACGGCAGCGGCCGTACCCTGGCCCGTTCGAACCTGACCTTCGCGCTGCAGTTCGAGCAGATATCGGACGATCTGATGGAGCGCGCGCGCAACGGCGATGTGGTGCTGCTGACCAATGAGGACGACGACCGCGTCCGGGCGCTGATCGCGCTGGACCGTTTCGTCGATACCTACCTGTTGATCGGCCGGCTGGTCGAGCCACAGGTCATCGGCCACATGGTGCGATCGCAGGGCGCGGTCGCCGAGTATCAGCAATTGGAGAGTCGACGATCGACGATCCAGATCACCTTCACGCTGATCTATGCCGTCGTCGCCTTGCTGTTGATGCTGGTGGCGGTGTGGATCGGGCTGGTCTTCGCCGACACTCTGGTGACGCCGATCGGCGCGCTGATCGTCGCCGCGGAGCGGGTGCGCGACGGCGACCTGACGGCCCGGGTCGACACGCCGCCGAAGGGCGACGAGTTGGGCAAGCTGGCTCGTGCCTTCAACCGCATGACGAGCCAACTGGAAAGCCAGCAGCGCGAACTGATCGAGGCCAACCGCCAGCTCGATCTGCGGCGGCGCTTTACCGAGACGGTTCTATCCGGCGTTTCCGCCGGTGTGCTGGGGCTCGACGAGGAGACCCGGATCAACCTGCCAAACCGCTCGGCGACCGAACTGCTGGGCTTGAGCGTCGAAGTCCTCGCCGGCAAGCCGTTGGTCGAGGTGGTGCCGGAGATGGCCGAGCTGCTTGAGAAGAGCCGACAACGGCCAAGCCGGCTGGTCGAAGGGCAGGTCATCATCCAGCGCGACGCCGAACGGAGGACGCTGCTGGTTCGCATCGCGCCGGAGCGCCTGCAGGGCGAGGTGCGCGGCTACGTCGTCACCTTCGACGACATCAGCGAGCTGCTTTCCGCCCAGCGCAAGGCGGCATGGGCGGACATCGCCCGCCGTATCGCCCATGAGATGAAGAATCCGCTGACGCCGATCCAGCTCTCCGCCGAGCGGCTGAAGCGGAAATACCTCAAGCAGATCGATACCGATCCGGAGACCTTCATCACCTGCACCGACACCATCGTGCGGCAGGTCGACGATATCGGCCGCATGGTCGACGAATTCTCCGCCTTTGCCCGCATGCCGTCGCCGGTGATGAAGCCGGAAGACGTGGCGAACATTTGTGAACAGGCGGTGTTCCTGCAGCGTAGCGCCCATCCACGCATCGAGTTCACACTGACCCTGCCGGAAGACCGGCCGATGGTCCGCTGCGACGGGCGGCAGGTGTCGCAGGCGCTGACCAATCTGCTGCAGAACGCGGTCGATGCCATCGAGGGGACGGGCAAGGGCCGCGGCCGGGCCGCCAAGGGCCATGTCGACATCGCCCTGACGGCCGGGGACGGCCTGGCCATCGTGACGGTCGAGGATGACGGTCCGGGCCTGCCGCAGGCCGATCGTGAGCGGCTGACGGAGCCTTATGTCACGACGCGCAGCAAAGGCACCGGTTTGGGGCTCGCCATCGTGAAGAAAATCATGGAGGATCATGGCGGCCGACTGGTCCTGACCGACTGTCCGGACCGGGGTGCCCGCGTCCAGCTCGTCTTTCCCTCTCCGGACAAGGCGGTGGCCGCGCCGGCCGGACGTCGGCCGCAGAATGCGAAGACGAAAAAGACCGCCGCGGGCGACTGATCCATGCCGCACGACATCCTGGTCGTCGACGACGAAGCCGACATCCGCCTGCTGATCCGGGGCATCCTCGAGGATGAGGGCAATACCACGCGCGAGGCGGCGGATGCCGACAGCGCGCTCGAGGCGCTGGCCAGCCGCCAGCCCAGCCTGGTCGTGCTCGATGTCTGGCTCCAGGGCAGCCGGCTCGACGGATTGCAGATCCTCGAGGAGATCCGGCGCCGGTTCCCGGCGCTGCCGGTGCTGATGGTCAGCGGCCACGGCAACATCGAGATGGCCGTCACCGCGATCAAGAACGGTGCCTACGACTTCATCGAGAAGCCGTTCAAGGCCGATCGGCTGCTGCTGATGATTGAGCGCGCCGTCGAGGCCGCTCGGTTGCGCCGCGAGGTTGCCGAACTGCGGCTGCGCGCCGGCGGCGAGGCGGAGTTGATCGGCAATTCGCCGGCGGTCGGCCAGCTTCGCCAGCAGATCGGCCGGGTCGCGCCGACCGGCAGCCGGGTGCTGATCGCCGGCGCCGCCGGGGTCGGCAAGGAGGTGGTGGCGCGCCTGCTGCACGCCCGCTCGCGCCGGTCCGGCGGGCCGTTCGTCGTGCTGAATTGCGCGGCGATGGCGCCGGAACGGCTGGAGGAGGAGCTGTTCGGCACCGAGACGGCGATCGACAAGGGCGACGGGCCGCGCAAGCTGGGCACTTTCGAGCAGGCGCATGGCGGCACGCTGCTGCTCGACGAGGTCGCCGACATGCCGCTGGCCACCCAGGGCAAGATCGTCCGGGTGCTGCAGGAACAGACCTTCACCCGGGTCGGCGGCGCCACACGGGTCGAGGTCGACGTCCGGGTCATCGCCACTTCCAACCGCGACCTGCCGTCGCAGATCGCTATCGGCCGGTTTCGCGAGGACCTCTACTACCGCCTCAACGTGGTTCCGATCCGGGTGCCGCCACTCGCCGAGCGTCGCGAGGACATACCGGCGCTGTCCCGCCATTTCATGGGGCGTTCGGCGGAAGTCCAGGGCCTGCCGCCGCGCGACATCGCCACCGACGCGATGGCCGCGCTGCAGGCCTATGGCTGGCCGGGCAACGTCCGCCAGCTCCGCAACGTGGTCGACTGGGTGCTGATCATGGCGACCGGCGAGAGCGGCCAGCAGGTGCGGGCCGACATGCTGCCACCGGAGATCGGCGCGATCACCCCGGCGGCGCTGCGCTGGGACAAGGGCGGCGAGATCATGGGACTGTCGCTGCGCGACGCCCGCGAGCTGTTCGAGCGCGAGTATCTGGTCGCCCAGGTGACCCGGTTTGGCGGCAACATCAGCCGCACGGCGGAGTTCGTCGGCATGGAACGTTCCGCCCTGCACCGCAAGCTTAAGACCCTCGGTGTCCACGGCGACCGGGGCGGCGAACGCCAGGGCGACGACAAGCTCGCCGAAGCGCCGGCCGGAACCCACTAGGAGCCTGTCCGAGCCATGCATATGAGCCGCCCATGAAGGTGATCGTCTGCGGTGCCGGGCAGGTCGGCGAGAACATCGCCCGCTACCTTTGCACCGAAGCCAACAACATCGTGGTGATCGACCGCTCGGCGGGGCTGATCAGCCGGCTTTCAGACACGCTCGACGTCCAGGGCATCGTCGGCCATGCCTCGAGCCCGCCGATCCTGGAGCAGGCCGGCGCGGCGGACGCCGACATGATCATCGCGGTCACCCAGTCCGACGAGGTCAACATGGTGGCCTGCCAGGTCGCCCATTCGCTGTTCAGCGTGCCGACCAAGATCGCCCGGGTCCGCAACCAGGCCTATCTCGACCCGATCTGGGCCGATCTGTTCAGCCGCGAGAACATGCCGATCGATGTGGTGATCTCGCCGGAGATCGAGGTGGCGCGGGCGATCGCGCGGCGGCTGCAGGTGCCCGGCGCCTTCGACATGATCCCGATGGCCGACGGGCTGGTGCGGGTAATCGGCGTAGCCTGCGGCGAGGACTGTCCAATCGTCAACACGCCGCTGCGGCAGCTTACCGGGCTGTTCCCCGACCTGAACATCGAGATCATCGCGATCATGCGCGGCGACCGGCCGATCGTGCCGAGCGCCAACGACCAGATGCTGCCGGGCGACGAGGTCTATTTCGTCACCGAGGCCAGCCATGTCGGCCGCGCCATGGCGGCGTTCGGGCACGAGGAGAGCGAGGCACGGCGTATCGTCATCCTGGGCGGCGGCAATATCGGCCTGACCCTGGCGACCGACATCGAGGAATCCTATCCCGGCGTGTCCGCCCGCATCATCGAGCACAATCGCGATCGGGCGACGGAGATCGCCGGAAGGCTGAACCGCATCACCGTCCTGCACGGCGACGCGCTGGACCCGGAGATCCTCGAAGAGGCCAATGTGCACAGCGCCGAGACGGTGGTCGCGGTCACCAACGACGACGAGGTCAACATTCTCTCCTCGCTGCTCGCCAAGCGCTATGGCGCGGAGCGCGTCATCACGCTGATCAACAGCACGACCTACAACCTGCTGGTCGGCTCGCTGGGCATCGACGCCGTGGTCAGCCCGCGCTCGATCACCGCGTCGACGATCCTGCAGCACGTGCGGCGCGGCCGCATCAAGGCGGTGCATTCGCTGCGCGACGGTTTCGCCGAGGTGATCGAGGCGGAAGCGCTGGAGACCTCGTCGCTGATCAACACGCCGATCAAGAACATCCGGCTGCCGACCGGCGTGATCATCGGCGCCCTGGTCCGCGGCGGCGAGGTGATCATCGCCCGGCCCAGCACGGTCATCAAGCCGCACGACCGCGTCGTGCTGCTGGCGGCGGCGGAATCGGTCCGGAAGATCGAAAAACTGTTCGCCGTCCGGCTGGAGTTCTTCTAAGCAGGGGACTCCATTGGCGGCGCGCCCGGCGCCGCGGTGCGGGGGACGGCATGCCACGCTACGCCTATGTCAACGGCCGCTATCTGCCGCACGACGCGGCCGGCGTGCATATCGAGGATCGCGGCTTCCAATTCGCCGACGGCGTCTACGAGGTGGTCACCATCCAGGGTGGCCGGCTGGTCGACGAAGCGGGGCATCTCGACCGCCTCGGCCGCTCGCTCGGAGAACTGCGCCTGGCGTGGCCGATGGACCGGCCGGTGCTGCAGCAGGTGATGCGGCAGTTGATCCGCCGCAACCGGGTGCGCGACGGCATCATCTATCTGCAGATCACCCGCGGGACCGCCGCGCGCGACTTTCGCTTTCCCGAAGCGGCGACACCGACCCTGGTGATGACGACGCGGCGGATGAACCTGGACCCGGCGCGGCAGGTCGCCGCCGGCGTCGATGTCGTCACGATCCCGGACATCCGTTGGAAACGGCGCGATATCAAGTCGGTGGCGCTGCTGGCGCAAGTCCTGGGCAAACAGCAGGCGGCGGAGGCGGGGGCCTTCGAGGCGTGGCAGATCGACGAGGAGGGCATGGTCACCGAGGGCTGTTCGTCGAACGCCTGGATCGTCACCGGGGACGGCCGGCTGGTGACCCGCGACGCCAGCACCATGATCCTCAACGGCATCACCCGGCAGTCGATTCTGCGCCTGGCGGCGGAGCAGGGCCTGCAATTCGAGGAGCGGGCCTTCACGGTCGACGAGGCGCGCCGGGCGCGGGAGGCTTTTCTGTCGAGCGCGACGACCTATGTAATGCCTGTGACGCGTATCGACGGCCGGCCCGTGGCCGACGGCAAGCCCGGGCCACTCAGCCGGAAATTGCGCGAGTCCTATCGGTCCTATGCCGTCGGTGCCGGCGCTTCGTAGGGAAATCGCTGGGTCGCGGCGTGAACTAAATTGTCGCGGCGGGGGAATTTTCGCTACGCGCTTGAACGCCGTTTCGTTAGGATGCAGTGCAGCAACTGCCGCTAAACAATCGCCGGGTCGGGCAAAGCCGGCTCCAAGAACCAGGCACACGAGGCAGATAGAATGTCCGAAAAAAGTCAAAACGTTCAGGATGTATTCCTCAACAACATTCGCAAGAACAAGACGCCGGTGACCATCTTTCTGGTCAATGGCGTAAAGCTTCAGGGTATCGTTACCTGGTTCGACAACTTCTCGGTGTTGCTGCGCCGCGACGCGCATTCGCAGCTCGTCTACAAGCACGCCATCTCCACGGTGATGCCGGCACAGCCGATTCAGCTGTTCGAGCCGTCGAAGGAAGAGGAGGGCTAGGACGCCCTTGACGCACGCCAACGGCAGCGGGGCGCCGACCGGGGAGTCGAGCGGCCGCGCCGTCGTCCTTCACCCGGATCTGGTCGGTAGCCGCTCGCCGCGCAGCGGTGATGCGTGCCTGGAGGAGGCTGTCGGGCTGGCCGCCGCCATCGGCTTGGAGGTGGTCGCCTCGCGGATCGTCCGTGTTGCCAGGCCGAACGCCTCGACCCTGCTCGGCGGCGGCATCATCGATTCGGTGGCGGCGCTGATCGCCGGGCACGACGCCGAGCTGGTGATCGTCGACGGCACCCTGTCGCCGGTGCAGCAGCGCAATCTGGAGCGCGCATGGTCGGTCAAGGTGATCGACCGCACCGGACTGATCCTGGAGATCTTCGGCGAGCGGGCGCAGACCCGGGAGGGTCAGCTCCAGGTCGAACTTGCCCATCTCTCCTATCAGCGCTCGCGGCTGGTGCGGTCGTGGACCCATCTGGAGCGGCAGCGCGGCGGTGCCGGCTTCCTCGGCGGCCCCGGCGAACGGCAGATCGAACTCGACCGGCGCCAGATCGACGAGCGCATCGCCCGGCTGAAACTCGATCTCGGCGACGTGAAGCGCACCCGTTCGCTGCACCGCGACGCCCGCCGCCGGGTGCCGTATCCGGTGATCGCCCTGGTCGGCTATACCAACGCCGGCAAGTCGACGCTGTTCAACCGGCTGACCCGGGCGACGGTGGTGGCCAAGGACATGCTGTTCGCCACGCTGGACCCGACCATGCGGCAGATCGATTTGGGCGGCGGCCGCAAGGCGATCCTGTCCGACACGGTCGGCTTCATCTCCGACCTGCCGACCCATCTGATCGCCGCCTTCCGCGCCACGCTGGAGGAGGTCGAGACCGCCGACATCATCCTGCATGTGCGCGACGTGGCGCATGAGGACAGCGCCGCCCAGCGCCAGGACGTGCTGTCGGTGCTGTCCGATCTCGGCATCGAGGCCGAGCACGACCCGCGCGTCATCGAGGTGCTCAACAAGGTCGATCTGCTGCCGCCGGCCGAGGCGGCGGAGGTAAACAACATCGCCGACCGGCGGGCCACGGCGGTGGCGATCTCGGCGCTGACCGGCGCGGGTCTCGACCGGCTGCACGCGGCGATCGCCGGCCATCTGGATGCCGAGCGGCCGGTGCTGTCGTTCCGGGTCAGCGTCGCCGACGGCCGCACCATCGCCTGGCTGCACGATCGCGGCGACGTTCTGGAGCGGCACGACGACACCGATTTCGCCCATCTGCGGGTGCGCCTGGGCCGGGCCGATGTGGCGCGGCTGGAGGGCAGGGGCGTCCACCCGGAGTAAGGCCGGGCCACCGGCACCTTGTGGGGGCGATCGAATGGCCTAGACTGGCCGCCGATCCGCCGTTCCAACCACCCCGAATGCCAACGAGAGGTTTCCCATGCGGCTGCCCGACAGCGAGGCCGTCATTGCCATCATGGAGGCGGTCGCCCGCGAGGTGATCATGCCGCGCTTTCGCGACCTGGCGAAAAGCGAGGTGCGCGAGAAGGGGCCGGGCGACGTGGTCACCGTGGTCGACGAGCTGTCTGAGGCGCGGCTGACCGCCGAGCTGGCGGCCCTGCTGCCGGGCTCCGTTGTCGTTGGCGAGGAGGCGGCGGCCATCGATCCGGCCGTGCTGGAGCGGATTTCCGGCGACCGGCCGGTATGGATCGTCGATCCGCTCGACGGCACCGCTAATTTCGCCGGCGGCATCGAACGCTTCGCGATGATCGTCGCCCTGGCGGTCGGCGGCCAGACCGTGGCGGGCTGGATCCACGACCCGAACACCGGCCGCACCGGCTGGGCGGTGGCCGGCGAGGGCGGCGCGATCGACGGCGAACCGCTGAAAGTCGCCGCGCCGGCGCCGCTCGAGGCGATGACCGGCTTCGTCAGCGGCCCGAAATATTCCGGCGCGCATTGGCCGCGGCTGAAGGCGCTGCGCGACCGGCTGGCTTCCGGCCACAATCTGCGCTGCGCCGGTATCGAGTATCTCGGCCTCGCCTCGGGCCAGGCCCACCTGACCATCCCGGTCCGGCTGATGCCGTGGGACCACGCCGCCGGCGTGCTGATGCACCGCGAGGCTGGCGGATATGGCGCCATGCTCGACGGCAGCGCCTACGCGCCGAGCCGCCTGGAGGGCATGCTGATCCTGGCCCCGGACGAGGCGACCTGGCGCCAGGTGCGCGACTGGGTGATGCAAGGGCCTGACGGCGGGGCGGCAGGACAGGGATAGGCACCGCTTGGCAGCTCATGGTCCTTCGGGCCTGGCGCTGGTGCCGTAGCACTGTCGTCCGCTAGCCTCCGACGCCCATCAGCACGAAACCGAAGCGTGTATCTCGGCGGAAACGGACCTCGACGGGCTCGAGCGGCACGCCTCTGAACCGGAAGCCGTTCAAGTGCACGGCGAACGACTGCTCCGGGTGAATCGTGTCGATGGGGAACTCGAGGCCCAGACAGCCTTTCGACAATGCGACCTCTTCGCCGGCTGCCGACGGCAGGAACTCCCAATAATTGTGCCAGGTACATTCCCAACGGTGGCCCGGCGCGTGGCGGGATTCGCCGGAAACCCGGCCCGTCCGCGTGTCGAGGGCGGTGGAGCGATTTGGAACCGCCGCATTTCCGTTGTAGTGCAGTTGGATATCGGATGGGACGAAGGTGAAACCATCGGTGGTTGGCGCGAATCTCAGATCGACAAGAAGAGGGAGATCCTGGCGACGCGGATCGTTGTTTACGCCTAGGGGTATCGGGACGACAAGTCCCATGCCCAATACGAGCATGACCTCGTTCCTCGGGACAACGGAGACTGTGAGTTGCTCGTGGAGCAGAATCACGCCGTCGCCATCGATCCGAGCCGCCGAGTCGGTGTCGACAAAGGGCTCGCTGACGTCAAAGGCAGCGGCCATAGTGCAGGCGCTGAGGGCCAAGGTGCCTGTTGCCGTCAATATTCTAGCTACGATCATCATGCCGGCAGGAATTCTCAACCAACAACAGGCAGTCTGTCGACCGATTTCCCGGTTTGGCGCTCGCCGACACTCCTGACCGTCCATATCGAGCGTAGCCGAACCGGGACGCGATCCGGTCCACAGCCTGGGCGCCCTACTAACCCTCGGTCGCCTTGGCCCGCCGCCACAGCGCTTCCATCTCGTCGAGGGTGGCCTGGTGCGGTTCGCGGCCGGTTTCGGCCAGCCAGCCCTCGATCAGCCGGAAGCGGCGGTCGAACTTGGCGTTGGTGCCGCGCAGGGCGCTCTCCGGATCGACATCCAGCCGCCGGGCCAGATTGACCAGGGCGAAGGCGAGGTCGCCGAGCTCGTCCTCGATCCGCGCCGGCGGGCCGCCGGACTCCAATTCGGCGCGCAGCTCGCCGATCTCTTCTTCGATCTTGTCGAGGATCTCGGCCGGCTCGGTCCAGTCGAAGCCGACCCGGGCGGCGCGTTTCTGCAGCTTCAGCGCGCGGGTGAGGGCGGGCAGCCCGCCGGTCACCCCGTCCAGGACACTGCCGGCGCGGCCGTCGGCGGCAGCCTTCTTGGCCCGTTCCGCCGCCTTCTGGTCCTCCCAGCGGTGGGTCATTTCCTGGGCGGTGTCGACCGACACGTCGCCGAACACGTGCGGGTGGCGGCGGATCATCTTGTCGGCGATGCCCGACGCGACCGACTCGAAATCGAAATCGCCTTGTTCGTCAGCCAGTTGCGCATAGAAGACGATCTGGAACAACAGGTCGCCCAGCTCGTCGCGCAGCTCGGCCATGTCGCCGCGGTCGATGGCGTCGGCGACCTCATAGGCCTCCTCGATGGTGTGCGGCGCGATGGTGCGGAAGCTCTGCTCCAGATCCCACGGGCAGCCGCCCTCGGGATCGCGCAGCCGCGCCATCACGGCGAGCAGCCGTTCGATGCCGGATGGCGTGTCGCTTGGCGGGAGAGGCGAGTCGGTCATCGGCCACGCATAGCAGAAAACGGCGCCTGGGATCACCGTGTTGGACGACAGGAGTGGCCGAATAGGAAATTTCCTCTTTACATATATCCATAATGATAATATCTTATACGCACATTATAGATAACCGCAGACGACCGATGACCCAGACGCCACACGGATATCAGGAAAACGGCGAGGACCTGCGGTCCTACGACAGGCCGTCGATGACCGTCGACCTGGCCCTGTTGACGGTCCGCTCGGGCGCGCTGCACGCACTGCTGACGCGACGCGACAGCCGGCCGTTCGAGGGCCACTGGGCCTTGCCGGGCGGCTTCGTGCGGATCGACGAATCCCTGGGCGCGGCGGCGCGGCGCGTGCTGCGCGACAAGGCCCATCTGGCCGAGGCGTTCATCGAGCAGCTCTACACCTTCGGGGCCGTCGGCCGCGATCCGCGCGGCCGGGTCGTCACCGTGGCGTACTACGCCCTGGTCGACGAGGAACAGCTCGCGGCGGCGCGCCAGGCGTCCGACAGCCTGGTCCTGGGCGAGATCGTCGTGCCCTGGCCGGGCGAGGCCGGCGGGCCGGTCCAGCTCCACTCGGACGAGGGCGCGGTCCTGCCGCTGGCCTTCGACCACGCCGACATCCTCGGCATGGCCGTCAAGCGGCTGCGCGGCAAGCTCGACTACAGCCCCGTCGGCTTCGAATTGCTGCCCAAGCGCTTCACCTTGCGCCAGCTCCAGGAGGTCCATGAGGCGATCCTGGGCACCAAACTGAACAAGCCCGCGTTTCGCCGCCGGATGCTGGACAAGGGCGTCCTGCACGCCACCGGCGCGCGCGAAACCGGCGCCACCTATCGGCCCGCCGAGCTCTACCGGTTCATCGAGCGGTCGGCGGCCACCCCGATGGAAAAGGAGGGCTAAGGTATGGCCGAGATCAGCCGGTACGGCTTCGTGCGGCATTTCCGCAGCGAGGCGAATTTCCACGTCATCCGGTTTCGCAAGGGCAGGGTGCTGCAGACGGGACGGGGGCTTGCCTTCTGGTTCCGCCCCGATGGCGCCAGCATCGCCCAGATCCCCATGGACGACCGCGACATGCCGTTCCTGTTCAAGGGCCGCACCGAGGACTACCAGGAGGCCACGGTCCAGGGCACGATCACCTGGCGGGTCGCCGATCCGGACGCGCTGGGCCGGCGGGTCGACTTCTCGGTCGACCTGAAGACCGGCCAGTATCTCCGCAAGCCGCTCGACCGGATCGCCGGGCTGCTGACCGGGCTCGCCCGGCAGTTGGCGTCGCGATATCTCGGCGAGCATCCGATCGACGGGCTGCAGCGGGCCGGGCTGGCGCCGCTCCAGGCACGGATCGAGGACGGCATCGCCGCCGCAGAGTCGCTGCGGGCGATGGGCCTGGAAATCCTCGCGGTACGGATCGCAGACCTGGCGCCGACCGCCGAGCTCGACCGTGCCATGCAGACGCCGACCTTCGAGGCGCTGCAGCAGAAGGCCGACGAGGCGA
>JABDIP010000056.1 GCA_013003675.1 Inquilinus sp. | reverse complement strand
GGTGAGGGGGAGTCCCTCGGCCACCCTGCCCTCGCCCCGATCGGACCGGCCGTATGAGCGACGTGCTGGCCCGGATCTGCGCCGACAAGCGCGAACATGTGGCGCGGCGGAAGGCAGAGCGGCCCTTGGCGGTGCTGGAGGCGGCGGCGCTCGACGCCGGGCCGACGCGCGGCTTCGTCCGTGCTCTGGCCCGCGAAAAGGCGGCCGGCCGCTATGGGCTGATCGCCGAGATCAAGAAGGCGTCGCCGTCGAAGGGGCTCATCCGCGCCGATTTCGATCCTCCCGCCCTCGCCCGCGCCTATCGCGACGGCGGGGCGACCTGCCTGTCGGTGCTGACCGACGCACCCTATTTCCAGGGCGACGACGGCTACCTTGCCGCGGCGCGGAACGCCGTGCCATTGCCGGCTTTGCGCAAGGACTTCATGCTCGACCCCTACCAGATCGTCGAGTCCCGGGCGCTGGGCGCGGATTGCGTGCTGCTGATCCTGGCCGCCCTGTCCGATCCGCAGGCGGCGGAACTGGCGGCAGCGGCGACCGGCCTGGAGATGGATGTGCTGATCGAGGTGCACGACCGGGCCGAACTCGACCGCGCCCTGGCGCTGCCGGTCGCGCCGGAGGCCGCGCCGATCGGCATCAACAACCGCAATCTCAAGACCATGACGGTCGATCTGTCGACCACCGAGGCGCTGGCGCCGCTGGTGCCGGCCGACCGGCTCACGGTCGCCGAGAGCGGCCTCGGCGGCCCGGCGGACCTCGCCCGCATGGCGGCGGTCGGAGCGAGCACTTTCCTGATCGGCGAAACCTTCATGCGCCAGGCCAACGTGGCGGCGGCGGTAAGGGCGCTGCTGGCGCCCTCGCCCGCCGCGCAGACGGTCGGCGCATGAGCAAGGGCTTCACCCATTTCGACGCCGACGGCCGGGCGCGCATGGTCGACGTCTCCGACAAGGCGGAGACCGAGCGGCTGGCCACCGCCGGCGCCCGGGTCGTCATGCTTCCGGAAACGCTGGCGATGATCCGCGACGGCCGCGCCAAGAAGGGCGACGTGCTGGCGGTGGCGCGGCTGGCCGGCATCATGGCGGCCAAGCGCACCGCCGATCTGATCCCGCTCTGCCACCCGCTGGCGCTGACCTCGGTCGAGGTCGATCTGGCGCTGGACGAGGCGTCGAACAGCGTCGAGATCACCGCCACCGCAAAGCTGGTCGGCAGGACCGGGGTCGAAATGGAGGCGTTGACCGCCGCCTCGGTCGCCGCGCTGACGGTCTACGACATGTGCAAGGTGGTCGACCGCGGCATGATCGTCACCGATTTGCGCCTGCTGCGGAAATCCGGCGGTAAATCCGGACGTTACGAGGCATCCTGATGATATCGGTCGAGGAAGCGGAACGGCGCATCCTCGCCGGGTTCGAGGTTCTGCCGGCGGAGCTGGTGGCGCTGCCCGAGGCGCTCGGGCGCGTGCTTGCGGCCGACGTCGCCTCGCGCATCACCCAGCCCTGGGCGGCGGTGTCGGCGATGGACGGCTATGCGGTGCGCGCCGCCGATATCGACCCGGTCCCCGCGGTTTTGACCCAAATCGGCTCGGTGCCGGCCGGCGCCAGCTTCGACGGCAGCGTCGGCCCCGGCCAATGCGTGCGCATCTTCACCGGCGCGCCGCTGCCCGCCGGCGCCGACACCATCGTGATCCAGGAAGATGCCGATGCCGATGGCGACCAGGTCACGGTACGCGAGGGGGCGGCGCTAGGCACCTATGTCCGCCCCGCCGGCCTCGATTTCGCCGCCGGCGATGTGCTGCTCGAGGCCGGCCGCCTGCTGACCGCGCGCGATATCGGGCTGGCCGCGGCGATGAACCACCCCTGGCTGCGCGTGCGGCGGCGACCGCGCGTCGCCATCCTGGCCACGGGCGACGAGATCGTCATGCCCGGCGAGCCGGTCGGCCCGAGCCAGATCGTCAGTTCGAACGGCCCCGCCCTCGCCGCCCTGGTCACCGCCTGCGGCGGCACGCCCGTCGGCCTCGGCGTCGCCCGCGACGAGCGGGAGTCGCTGATCGCCATGGCGGCCGGGGCGGCGGGCTGCGACCTTTTGCTGACCACCGGCGGCGCCTCGGTCGGCGAGCACGATCTGATCCGCGAGGTGCTCGGCGACGCCGGGCTGGAGCTCGATTTCTGGAAGATCGCCATGCGCCCCGGCAAGCCGCTGATGTTCGGGCGCATCGGGGCGACGCCGATGCTCGGGCTGCCGGGCAACCCGGTCTCGTCGATGGTCTGCGCCCTGCTTTTCGTACGCCCCGCCCTGCTCCGGCTGCTCGGCGTGGCGCGCCCCGAGCCGTTGACGGCGACGGCGATCCTCGGCCGCGACCTGCCGGCCAACGACCGTCGCCAGGACTATCTGCGCGGCCGGCTGGAGCGCGACGATGCCGGCCGGCCGGTGGCGACGCCGTTCGACCTGCAGGACAGCTCGGTGTTCTCGGGCCTGGCGGCAGCCGACTGCCTGGTCGTGCGGCCGCCGCACGCGCCGCCGGCCAAGGCCGGCGACACGGTGCCGGCGATCGGCTTCCCGGCGGGGACGGCACGCATCTAGACGACCGATACACAACCATAAGGAACTAAAACAGAACATATGTTGACGTTTGTGTTTTGTTCCGGCTAGGGTTAGGTGACTCGGTCATCCCCTCCCGCCGACCACAAACTCTCGGGGTCTCCATGCTGACCAGAAAACAGCAGGAATTGCTGCTCTTCATTCACCGCCGTCTCGGCGATGGCGGTGTCTCGCCCTCCTTCGACGAAATGAAGGACGCGCTCGGCCTGCGCTCGAAATCCGGCATCCACCGCCTGATCACCGGGCTCGAGGAGCGCGGCTTCATCCGACGGCTGCCGCACCGTGCCCGGGCGCTGGAGGTCCTGCGCCTGCCCGAGGGCGTCGGCGCCGAACCGGCCGTGCCTCCCCGCGGCGCCAAATTCGCGCCGAACGTCATCAAGGGCGATTTCTCCGCCGTGCTTGCCGGCAAGGCGACCGAGGAGTCCTCGGGCGAGGTGGTATCCTTGCCGCTCTACGGCCGGATCGCCGCCGGCACGCCGATCGAGGCGCTGCGGGATCATTCGCACTATACCGACGTGCCCGCCGGACTGCTCGGCAGCGGCGACCACTACGCGCTGGAAGTCGCCGGCGACAGCATGGTCGATGCCGGCATCCACGACGGCGACACGGTGATCGTGAATCGCTGCGACACGGCGGAGAACGGAACCATCGTCGTCGCCCTGGTCGACGATCAGGAGGTCACCCTGAAGCGCCTGCGCAAGAAGGGCGGCACGATCGCCCTGGAACCGGCAAACGCGGCGTACGAGACGCGTATCTTCGGCCCCGACCGGGTGAAGGTGCAGGGGCGGCTGGTCGGGCTGATCAGGCGCTATTAGGCCCATCGCGGCCTGGATCATCGGCGGATCGCCCAGGGTCGGTCGCCGGTCAGATTGGCGACCCGTTCGACGCGGATCGTCCCATCCCGCTCGATGAACAGCGCATGGGCGCCGTGGCGCCACAGGTCGAAGCGGTCGACGACCAGGGCGGCCCCGCAGAAGCTCGGTACCGGGACGTTGGCGACCACCGCGTCGGCCACCGGACAGTCTTCCGTCAGGGCGCGGGCGTCGCGGACCAGCGCGATCAGTTGCCCGTCGCGCCGGTAGAGACAGCCGAGCGGGTCGCAGGACAGATCCACCGCCGCGTCACGGCCTGCCGGCGGCCATTCCTCCGCCTTGCCCTGCCCTTCCCGGCGCAGCCACATCTCAGCGACGAAGCGGTCGCCACGATGACTGGAAAGCAGCAACCGGCTCGACCGGTCCCGCACCGCCATCAGGCTGCCGGTCTCGTTGACCAGGATGTCCGGTTGCGGCCTTGGGCCGGCCGCCAACGCGAGACCGATGGCCAGTCCCGCCCAGCCCGCATGGCGCCACACGCCACGCCACAGGCAGAGCCAAAGCCCGCCGAGCGCGGTGACGCCGAGGGCGGCATCCGGCGGTGCCCTGAGATGGAGCGAGGCGTTTGGCCACGCCGCCGCGGTTTCCGCGATCCGGATCAGGATCTCGATGCCCCAGCCCATCGGCACCAGGCCGAGGCTCTCCAGGCCGACCGGCATCAGGAGGAAGGCCAACAGGCCGCAGGGCATGATCCACAGGGCGGTCAGCGGCACCGCGATCAGATTGGTCGCCAGACCGTAGCTGGCATATTGCTGGAAGTGATAGACGGCGAAGGGCGCCGTGGCGGTCGACGCGATCGCCGTCGATAGCAGGACGCCGCCGAGATAGAGCAGCCCCCGGCGGCCCCAACCGGCGCCCTCGCGCCAACCGGCAAGGCGGTCGCGCAGGGCCTCGTAGCCGGCAATCAGCGCGATCACCGCCGCGAAGGACATCTGGAAGCTCGGGCCGAGCAGGCTGTGCGGCGCCACCGCCAGCACCAGGGCGGCGGCCCAGGCGACCAGGCGCATCGACAGGGCGGTCCGGTCCACCAGCACCGCCAACAGCACCAGGGCCGTCATCGCAAAGGCGCGCTGGGTCGGCACCGTCGCACCCGCGATCAGCATGTAGGCGAAGCCGCCGAGCAGCGCCGCCACCGCGGCCCATTTCTTGATCGGCCAGCCGAGGGCAAGCGGCGGCACCAGGGCCAGCCCGGCCCGGGTGGCAAAGAAGATCAGCCCGGCGACCAGCCCGAGATGAAGCCCGGATATCGCCAGCAGATGCGCCAATCCGGCCTCGCGGATCGCCGCGTAGACGGGCGGCCGCAATCCGCCGCGGTCGCCGATGAGCAGCGCGGTTGCCACCGACGCCCGGTCGCCGTCCAGGCTCTCGGCGATGCGGCCGGCGATCCCTCGGCGCAGCGACTCCAGCCGCAACGACAAACCGCCCCCCGCGCCAGGCTCGACGACGGTGGCGCGGCTCACCGCGTAGCCGATGGCGCCGATGCCCCGGAAGTAGCTGTGCCGGCGGAAGTCGAAGGCACCCGGGGCGACGGGCCGGCTCGGCGGGTTGAGGAAGGCGCGCACGCCGATCACCGCCCCCGTCGGCGGCGGTTCGGTGCGCCGCGGCAGGCGCAGGCGGACGCGGCGCGGCGTTTCCGCCGGGTCGAGGCCGCGCACCACCGGATCGGCCAGCACGACCCGCACCCCTTCGGGCAGGCGGCTGAGCGAGACCACCCGGCCTTCGACCCAGGTCGGTCCGAGCGGCGCGGCGAGCATCGGTGCCGCCATCCGGGCGGTCTGCCATTGCGCCGCGGCGAACCCGATCGCCGCCGCCAGGACCGGTTCCAACACCAGCGGGAGCAATAGGTGCCGGCGGAAGAC
>JABDIP010000041.1 GCA_013003675.1 Inquilinus sp. | reverse complement strand
TCTGGGTGACGCCTCCTGAACCCTGGATGCAGGCGGCACACGCCGGCAGTGGCGGCCATCGCCGACACGCCCAACCCCCCGGTGAAGCTTCGTCGCGAAATTCCGGGCATGGTCAAGACCTCAATCTCGTCGGCAAGAGTGTATACGCAATTGCTCGGTACGGTCAGCCCCGGATGGGGCGAGCGAAATGGCCCGGAGAAGGCTGGGAGGTTGGACGGCGACTTTCGAGACCCTTCAGAAGCCTATCGCCGTGAACCGCTGACAAAGACGAATGAGGCCCCCTCTATAGCGGTGCTGCAACAGTCAAATCTTGGAGCCGGCGGCCCGTGCTTTGGTCAACCAGGCCTCAGGAGTCCACGAACGACGAACAGCAAACAAAAGCGGTTGCGGGCCCCCGCAACCAAACAAAAGCCCGCTATCTCAACGAGATGGCGGGCTTTGTCATGTCTGGGACCCCACCTTCTCTCGGCTTCTTGAAAGCTCCGTGGAAGCGATCGAGCGCGAACTCAGGAGTAGAACGGCGCGCTGCAAGAGTGGCCACGCTTGATCAGATCACGACATACCCTTCCGCACCCAGCAATCGCGCTCCACAACCAGCAAGCGCGGCTCTCAACAGATCCGCGGCAGCTGATCTCCGTCGAGCATATCGACCAACCGCTCACCGCCCAGCAGGGATTTCATAATCAGCGCGCCGGCGGGCTCGTCCCGGACGTGGCCGAGAATGGCCGAGGCTTCGCCGCCAGGCAGGCCGCGGAGGATCGTGACCGCCGACTCCGCCTGATGACTTTCCACGACCGCCACGAACAGGCCTTCATTGGCCAGATAGAGCGGGTCGAGGCCGAGAATCTCCGAGATCCCGCGCACAGCCGGTTTCAATGGCAATCGGTCTTCCCGGATAACGCAGCAGAGCCCTGCCGACTGGGCGAATTCATTGAGCACGGCCGCCACGCCGCCACGCGTCGCGTCACGCAAGGCCCGCACGCCGGACACGGAATTCAGCAGAGGCTGCGTCAGCAGGTTGAGCGCCCGGCAATCACTGACCAAATCGGCCGATAGGCCCAGATCGTCCCGCGCCGCCATGATCGCCGCCCCGTGGTCGCCGATCGTATTGCTCACCAGGATGACGTCGCCCGGCCGGATATGCCGCGCCCCCAGGTCGCGGCCCTCCGGAATGACGCCGATCCCCGCCGTATTGATGAAGATCTTGTCGACAGCGCCGCGCGGGACGACCTTGGTGTCGCCGGTGACGATCTGGACGCCGGCGTCCTCGGCGGCGACCCGCATGCTGGCGCTGATCCGCCGGAGGTCGTCGACCGGCATGCCCTCTTCCAGGATCACCGAGCAGCTCAGCGCCACTGGCCGCGCGCCGCCGACCGCGAGATCGTTGACCGTGCCGCAGATTGCGAGCTTTCCGATATCGCCGCCCGGAAAAAAGATCGGGTCGACCACGAAGGAGTCCGTGGTGAAGGCGAGCGTGCAATCCGGATCGGCCCATTCGGTCATCGACAGGCGGGCCTGATCCTCGAGCGTGTGAATCGAGCTGCCGGAAAACGCCGCCAGAAACACATCCTCGATCAGATCCCGCATTGCGCGCCCGCCGGCGCCATGGGCCAGGGTGACGTTCGCCTGTCTGACCTTGCCGGAGCGCGGGCGAAAGACGCCGCCCTGATCAGCCATGCGCCGGTTCCGCCGGCTGGCGTCGGCGTCCGGCGGGGAGCGCGCCATATTGGTAATAGGCGGCACAGGCGCCCTCGGAGGACACCATCAGGGCGCCAAGCGGCTGCTCCGGAGTGCACAGCGTCCCGAAGGCCTGGCACTGGCTCGGCTTCAGCTGTCCCTTGACCACCTCGCCGCATTGACAGATTTCCGGATCCGCGACCTCGGCCGGAACGAGGCCGAACCGCTTTTCGGCGTCGAATTGGGCGTAGGCGTCGCGAATGCGCACGCCCGACCGTTCGATCGCCCCGAGCCCGCGCCAGTCGCAGGCCTCGCGCTCTTCATAGACCGCTTCGATGGCCGACTGGGCGACCGGATTCCCGTCTTTGGGAACGACCCGCGCATACTGGTTCTCGACGGCCGCCCGACCGTCGGCGAGCTGTTCCAGAACCATCCACACCGCCTGCAGCAGATCCAGCGGTTCGAAACCGGCCACGACGAAGGGCTTCCCGTAGTCGGCGGCGATGAACCCGTACCCGCGATTGCCGATGATCATGCTGACATGCCCGGGACCGATGAATCCGTCGATCTTGGTATACGGATCGGCGAGCAAGGCCTTCAGAGTCGGGATGATCGTGATGTGCTGGCAGATCATCGAGAAATTCCCGATGCCCTCATCGGCGGCCTGCAGGATCGTCAGGGCGGTCGACGGCATCGTGGTCTCGAAGCCCAGGGCGAAAAAGACGATCTGTTGGTCGGGATGACGGCGCGCAAGCTCAAGCGCGTCCATCGGCGAATAGACCATGCGGATGGCGGCGCCGTCGGCGCGGGCCTGGATCAGGCTCTTCCTCGACCCGGGCACCCGCATGGCATCGCCGAAGGTCGTGAAGATCACGTCCTCGCGCTCGGCGATCGCAACGCAATCGTCCACCCGGCCCATGGGCAGCACACAGACCGGACAGCCCGGCCCATGCACGAACTCGATATCCTCCGGCACGAGGTTCTGCAGGCCGTAGCGGAAGAT
>JABDIP010000035.1 GCA_013003675.1 Inquilinus sp. | reverse complement strand
TGCGGATGGCGTCCGGCGGCGGCGGGCTGAACGGGCGGCGGCAGGCGCCGACCGGCACGTCCAGTCGGTTCATGGCATGTTTCAGCCCCGGGACGACACCGGTCTGGAGCAGGATCTCGATCAGGTCGTTCGCCTTGGCCTGAAGCCTCCGGGCGGTTGCGATATCGCCCTCCTCCACCGCGCCCTGGATGCCGACATAGACATCGCCGATCAGGTTATAGGTGCTGCCGATGCCGCCGTCGGTTCCGGCTGCCGCGGCGCAGATGAACATCTCGTCGGTGCCGAAGTAGAAGCGCTTGCCCGGCACCGCCTGTCGCAGCTGCGAGAACTGGAAGACGTCCTTGTCGGTGTATTTGATCCCGCCAACCTGCGGTTCCCGCAGCAGGTCCAAGAGCTGATCGGTCCCCAGCGCGACACCGGTCAACGCGGGGATGTTGTAGATCATCAGGGGCAGCCCGGACGCGTCGGCGATCGCCGCGTAGTAATCCGCGATCTCGGCGAAACTGTACTTGTAGTAGTAGGGCGGGATGGCCGAGACGGCGTCGTACCCGGCCCGTCCGGCAATCCTGGCAAGCGCGACCGCGTCGCCTGTCGATGCCGCGCCGACATGGGCGACCAGGGCGCAGCGACCGCGCGCCTCCGATGCGAGTGCCTGCAAGAGCTCCGACCGTTCGGCACGGCTGAGCAGGATGCACTCGCCGGTGCTGCCGCCGGCATACAACCCGTCCACGCCCCTGGAGAGGATATAGTCGACGAGCGCCCCGATTCGGTCCGGTGCGACCGATCCGTCGTCCCGGAACGGCGTCAGCATGGCGGCGAAGATTGAACCGGGAATAGTCATGAGTCCCTCATCCTTGGCAGGCCTGAAGCCCCTGCCCGCAGCCGCCGATACCCTATCGATCGAGACAGATCGCCGGATCGCCATTGCTCAATTGGTATCCGAATCCGTCATTTGGTCAACCAAATTACGTAATTGGGCGCCTAAAGCTGAGAAACGGCTTGATATGAGGGATGCGCTGGTGAACTATCCTTGTATGCACATGGAAACCACGGCCTCTGAAATCGCCAAGGCGCTCGCCGCGGATGTGCACGACGGCGCCCTTCTGCCGGGCGACATGTTCCCGTCGGAGCGCGACCTCTGCGACCGGTTCGGCGTCGGGCGCAACACGGTGCGCAATGCCCTGACCAATTTGCAGGCGATGGGGCTGATGGATCATGCGCGGGGCAGGCGCCCGCGCGTGGCGTTACCGACCCTGTCCCGGGCGATGGCCAGCGTCAGCGACGCCGCCCGATTTTTCCTATCCGGGACCGAAGGACGCGCGCATCTGGAACAGGCGCGTCTGTTCATGGAAACCAGCATGCTGCGCCATGCGGTGGAGAACGCCACCAACGCGCAGATCGCCAGGATGGTCGCGGCGATCGAGGAGTGCGACGCGAACCTCGACAATCGCATCGCGTTTCGCAATGCGGACGTGAAATTCCACCGCGTCCTGGCGGAAATCCCCGGCAACCCGATCTTCGTCGCGCTTCACGAAGCCTTCGTCGAGCGGCTGATGAAGAGCCGGAAGATCCCGAGCGATTTCGAAGACTCGCTGCGCAGGAGCAACGAGGAACACAAGCAGATCGTCAGCGCCGTGCTGGACAAGGATGGCGACCGGGCCGAGGCGATCCTGACGCGCCACCTTGCGCGGAACTACGCGTCTCACTTCCGCCAGGCGTTGGAGCGGCCGGCGGCCGAAGACAACGAGAGTCAGTGACCGTGAGAAAAATCAGAGGGAGGACAGAGAAATGAAAAAGGCACTCACCGCCATAGCACTCGCCACGGCGATGCAGATGGCGCCGACCATGGCTTACGCGGATGTCGACAACCCGTTGTCCGATCCGCGGGTGCGCCAGGCGATCGCCTACGCGATCGACATGGACACCATCGTCGAGACGCTGTTCGAGGGCAAAGCCATCGTCGCGGACTCGATGATCCCCAATGGCGCGTGGAAGGCCGACGGCCTGAACGCCTACGCCTACGACCCGGAACAGGCGCGGCAGCTGCTGCAGGATGCGGGATGGGACGACGACCAGGTTCTGGACGTCGTCTATTACTACGGCGATCAGCTGACGGTCGATTTCATGACCGCCATCCAGGCCTATCTGGGCGATGTCGGTGTCCAGATGACCTACAGAAAGCTGGAAGGCGACGTGACCGGTCAACTGTCCACCTTGCCGGAATCAGGATCGGATACCAGCGGCGTCTCCTGGGATATGGCCTACGGCGCACGGGCCGCGCTGGCGCTGCACGAATACTACAATGCCTATCTCGAAGGCAAAAGTTCCTACGCCCCGCCGACTGCCGAGCGCAATGAGCTGCTGGAGCGGATCAACGGTACCGCGAACCTGGACGACCAGATGCAGGCCTTCATGGATTTCGAGCGGTACGAGAACGCGGTGCTTTCCGACATTCCGCTCTACTACCAACAGCTCTTCATTTTCGAAAGCGATCGGCTGAGCCGTAGTGGCGGCGAATACGGCAACGACCAGTTCAACTACGACTGGAACATCGTCAATTGGACCATCGAACCCGACGAGAACGGCAATGAGGTGCTCTACACCAACAAGGGGCCGATCCAGTTCTTTGAACAGCCTTGGCTGAATCCGGGCCTCAAGATGTCGGCCAAGATCGTCTTCGACCGGCTGTTGGCGGCCAACGGCTCGCTCGTCCCGACGGACGGCCAACTCGCCGAGAGCTACGATATGTCCGAGGACGGAATGACGGTCACCTTCGACCTCAAGGACGATCTGACCTGGCACGACGGTGCGCCGCTGACCACGGAGGACGTCTCGTGGTCGGTCCACACGGCCTTGAAGGTGCCGTCCATCAATGCCGTCTTCATCAACACCTTCAACTCGATCGCAGGGGCCGAGGCCTATGCC
>JABDIP010000030.1 GCA_013003675.1 Inquilinus sp. | reverse complement strand
CCGCCAACAGCCAGGCCAAGGTGGCGGCGATGGCGGTGCGCGGCGCGCTGACCGACGCCCGCACCTTCCCGGCGCGCTTCGCCAACACCTGCTGGAGCCTGATCGCCACCGATGACGGGGTGAAGGTGGGCGCCCGCTACACCGCCGGCGACGAGTCCATCGTCAGCGAGGACAGCTTCGTCTCGCACACCGAGGAAGACCCGGCGCTGCGCAAGCGGACCTACGAGGAGAGCCTCGGCTGGTACGACGGCATCAGCCGCGACATCTTCGGGTAGGGAGATGGGAGATCGATTGATCCGTGAGCACTAAGGGGACGCCGACTGTCGTGGTTTGCTCAGGCGTCCGGACGTTCGCCCTGGCCCGATCCAGAGGTGGCCGCGGCACAACAGCCGGCTTCGTCATCCCCCTTCGCTGGATTGGCGGGCCGAGAAGGAGGTGGCGCTAACCGTCGAAGCGCCGGAAGCGGCCGTCGCGATAGATGAAGAGTTGGCTTGCAACGGGATAGGGCTCGTTGGCCGACATCCTGTTTGCCAACTCTCTCAGCAATGCCACGCTTTCGAGATTCCGACTATCGGCCACCAGCAGCAGATTGCGTGTCGGCACAGCGACGACAGGCTCGCCAGCCAGTTTCAGCCTGCCGCTTCGCCAGGTGTCGCCAATCCAGAGATCGTCAAACAACAGCAGACTCGACTCGTAGATGCCGTCCGCCACGAGCAAATAGAGGCCCGCTTCCCGGACCGTCTCGATGTCCGGCAACAGGGCTCGAAGGTTCTCCACCGCGAGCTCCAGAAGCGTGTCTCGCGAAATCCCGGCATCAGCGAGCTCGCGTTCGTACAAGAACCGAACTGCCCGCGGCTGATCTTCGGCATACAGGACGATCAGATGCTCGTTGTATCGGTCAAATGCCGGCGGTGGCACCGGCGCCGAATTTCGGCCGCTCTCCCGGGACCGGGCAAATGCGTCGAGGTAATCCGATCCCTTGATCACAGGCACGATTCGCGACGGGTCGAAGCCGGTGGATGCTTGGCGACCGGTTTCCAGAAGTCTACCGGCATAGTCTTCGACGACCTCCTGCAGCCGCTCCGGTTCGGCCCGATAGCTCGCGTAGGCGTTGTCGAGAAAAACGAAAAAGCTTTCGCCTGCGAGCTCGACGCTGAGCTCCAAAGGCCCGGTGATCCGCACATCCGCCTCAGGCTCCGATCTCCTCAAGGTGTCCGCGTACTGCGCCGCGAATTCGTCACCGCTGATAATTCCCGGCCGCTCGCCGGCGCACGCGCCGACAAACACAGCAAGCAGAAGCAATACCGTCCTGAAATTGGCTCTCATGACCGCTGACCTGAAGTTGAGCTGACACCCTTGGACACTAGCACGCAACGATTGTCGGAACTTCGACAACACGATGACACCAGGCGGCCCGGCGCCGGCAATCCCGAACCGCCCGCCGGTCACCGTCGGCCGAGCAGCATGGGCGCGTAGCCGACGGCGAACAGGGCCATGCCGGCGCTCCACAGGGCGCCAGCGATGGCGACCGCCAGGGTGTGGTCGAGCGGCAAATAGGGTGCCGCGAGGCGCGCCAGCGCTCCGGCGCCGACCAGGGCATAGACCGCCACGGTCAGCGGCCCGGCGGTCAGCGCCCGACCGGAATGGCCAAGGCTGGCGCGGGTCATCACCGCCACGGTCATGGTGCCGATGGCGCCTGCGGTCAGCGCGTGCAGCGCGGTCGAGGCATCGATCAGGGCCGGGCGCAGCGCGGCGAGCGCCATCAGCGCCGCCCACAGCGGCAGCCAGCCATAGCCGACATGCAGCACGGTCACCAGCGGCTCGGCCAGGGTGGCGGCGCCGCGCCAGCGCGCCACCCGCGCCGCCAGCAGCACCGCCATGGCGGCGAACAACCCGCCGCTCGCCGCCGTGCCGGGCACCGCCACCCAGACCGCGACGGCCGCGATCGTGACGAAGAGCGCCGCCGCGTCGAGGCGGCCGAACGGCGCCGGCAGGGCGTCGGCCTTTTGGCGCGCCAGCCAGTTGCGGGTGAAGCTGGGCACGATGCGGCCGCCGACCAGGGCGATCAGCAGGGCGACCAGCCCCAACCCGAACCGCTCCGCCGCCGCCCGGTCGGCACCGGCGAAACCGGCGGCGTGAAAGCCGATATTGGCCAGGGCGAGGCCGGTCACCACGGCACAGACCGGCGCGTTGCGCCAATTGCGGCCGGCCACGATCTCGCGCCAGAACAGCCCGGCCAGCATGACCAGGAAAGCGGCGTCGACCGCCGCCGCGGTCATCGGCGCCCAGGCCGAGACGGCCATCGCCACCCGGCCGGCGAGCCACAGCAGGGCCAGCAGCGCGAGGCGCATGCCGGCGATCGGCAGCCGCCCGGTCCAGTTCGGGATCGCCGTCAGCAGGAAGCCGGCGACGACGGCGGCGACATAGCCGAACACCATCTCGTGCACATGCCAGTCGCGGCCGGAAAGCGCGCTCGGCAACGCCCGGCCCAACGCCAGGGCGACCAGCCACACCGGCAACGCCAGCGCCGCGAACGCCGCGGCGCCGAGAAAGAACGGCCGGAACCCGCGCTCGAGCAGCGCCGGGCCCCGGTAGCGGCGGATGGTCTCGGCGGTGGTGGCCATGGGACGGGTGTCCTTATGGGTGGCGCGTCGGGCGAAGCAGGTCAGCCGCCGCATCCGACCGGCGGCGACGGTACGGCAGCCGGCCGGCGGCGCCAACCGGGTTGATCGCCTACGCCCCGCCCCCTACCTTCCCGACCCATGCGCCTGCCACCTCTGATCGAAGGCCGCCTGGTGCGGCGCTACAAGCGGTTCCTGGCCGATGTGGAGCTGGCGGATGGCGGGGTCGTCACCGCCCATTGCGCCAATCCCGGGGCGATGACCGGGCTGGCCATGCCGGGGCTGCCGGCGTTCCTGTCGGTGAGCGACAATCCGAAGCGCAAGCTGCGCCATTCGCTGGAGCTGGTCGGGCTGGAGAGCGGGCTGGTCGGCATCCATACCGGGCGGCCGAACGCCATCGT
>JABDIP010000019.1 GCA_013003675.1 Inquilinus sp. | reverse complement strand
TGGCGGAAGAACTCGACGAGGCGATGCAGCGCCACCCGCCGCTCGACATCATCAACACCTTCCTGCTCGACGGCATGAAGGTGGTCGGCGAGCTGTTCGGCGCCGGCAAGATGCAGCTCCCCTTCGTTTTGAAATCGGCGGAGACGATGAAGGCGGCGGTCGCCCATCTCGAGCCGCACATGGAGCGGGTCGAGGGCCAGGAAAAGGGCACCATCGTGCTGGCCACGGTGAAGGGCGACGTGCACGACATCGGCAAGAACCTGGTCGACATCATCCTCACCAACAACGGCTACCGGGTCATCAATCTGGGCATCAAGCAGCCGATCGCCACGATCATGTCGGCGGCCCGCGAGCACGGCGCGAACGCCATCGGCATGTCGGGGCTGCTGGTCAAGTCGACCGTGGTGATGAAGGACAATCTGCTGGAAATGGTGCGTGAGGGCTTCGAGACCCCGGTCTTCCTCGGCGGCGCCGCGCTGACCCGCGCCTATGTCGAGCAGGATTGCGCGCCCATCTATGCCGACGGCCGCGTCGCCTATGCCCGCGATGCCTTCGACGGTCTCGATCTGATGAACAAGGTGGTCGGCGGCAGTTTCGACCGCCATCTCGACGGTGTTCGCGCCAGGCAGGCGGCGCGCCGGCCGGCCAGCAACCGCCGCATCGGCCGGCCCGGCAAGCCCGCCGCGCCGGTCGACCCCGCGGTGGCGCGGGCCCGGCGCGACCGGTTCGCCGAGGGCGTTTCGGTGCCGCAGCCGCCGTTCTGGGGGCCGCGCGTCATCGCCCGGGTGCCGCTGAAGACCCTGGTGCCCTATTTGAACGAGCGCATGCTGTTTCAGATGCAATGGGGCTATCGCAAGGAAGGGCGGCGCCTCGCGGACTACCTCAAATGGGCGCAACGCAATCTGCGGCCGTTGCTGAGGGAGCTCATCGAGCGCTGCGAGGCGGAGCAGATTCTGCTGCCGCAGGCGGTCTACGGCTATTGGCCCTGCGCCGGCAGCGGCGCCGATCTGATCCTGTTCGACCCGGAGAGCGGCGACGAGGCCGCGCGCTTCACCCTGCCGCGCCAGGATGCCGAAGACGGCCAGTGCATAGCCGATTTCGTCCGCGACGTCGGCAGCAGCGAACGCGACGTGATCGGCCTGCAGATCGTCACCATGGGCCAGCGCGCCTCCGACGTGGCACGCGAGTGGTTCGCCGCCGACAAGTACGAGGACTATCTGTATCTGCACGGGCTGGGGGTGGAGATGGCCGAGGCGATGGCCGAATACACCCACAAACGGATCCGCGCCGAGCTCGGCTTCGCCGCCGAGGACGACCGCGACATCGCCCGCATGCTGCAACAAGGCTATCGCGGCAGCCGCTATTCCTTCGGCTATCCCGCTTGCCCGAACCTGGAGGATCAGGTCCATTTGCTGCGTCTGCTGCAGGCGCAGCAGATCGGCGTCGAGCTGTCCGACGAGTCCCAGTTGCATCCCGAGCAGAGCACCTCGGCCATCGTGCTCCACCACCCGAAGGCGAAGTATTTCACGGTCTGACGGGCAGGCGGCCGGCCATCCATGACCTTCGATACCACTCGTTTCCGTCCGGGGTCCCGATGATAGACGTTCCGCTCCAGCCGCCGCTGACGATGCACCGCGAAACCGTGCGGCCGGAGTGGATCGACTACAACGGTCACATGAACGTTGCTTACTACGTGATGGTGTTCGACCACGCCACCGACGGCTTTTTCGACACGCTGGGGATCGGCCGCGCCTATTGCGAGGCGGAAGGGCGCTCGGTCTTCGCCGCCGAGCAGCATGTCGCCTACAAGCGCGAGGTCGGGCCCGGCGCGCCGCTGGTGATCGCCACCCAGCTCCTCGGCTTCGACGAAAAGCGGCTACACTTCTTCCAGCGCATGGCGGTGGACGGCGCCGGCCATCTGGCGGCGACGATGGAGAGCCTGGGCGTACATGTCGACATGGACACGCGCCGGTCGGCGGCGTTTCCGGACTCGGCGCGCCGCTCCCTCGCTCGCCTGCTCGACGCCCACGGCCCGGCCGGCTGGCCGGCGAATGCCGGCCGCAACGTGGCTGCTCTGGCCGCAAACCCATCGACATAGCGCTTTGCCTGTGGGGGCACGCGGGCTAAACCTTGCGGCATGAAAAGGTTCTTGTGCGCAGCAGCGGCGATCTTCGCGATCGCGCTATTCTCCTCGACAGCCTTCGCCGGCTGCACCGATCCGGCCGAGCCCGGCGTCAATTGGCGCCGCTGCTATCACGACGGCCGGGAATTCCCGGCCGTCGATCTGACTGGGGCCGAACTGCGCGACGCCACCTTTCAGCGGGCGACGCTGGATGGCGGCATCCTGGACGGGATCGACGCCTTCCGCGCGAAGTTCATCAGCGCCAGCATGGAGGCGGTTTCGCTGATCGGCGCCCGTCTGTTCGAGGCCGATCTGACCAAGGCCGACCTGACCGGTGCCCGCCTGGCCGACGCCGACATGCGCAACGCGAAGCTGGTCAACGCAATCCTGCGCGGCGCCAATCTCACCGGTGCCCGGCTCGCGGGGGCCGATTTGCGCAACGCCGACCTGTCGGGCGCGGTCTGGGTCGACGGCACGCGGGTTTGCGCCGAGGGGTCGATCGGGCAATGTAATTGACCGGATTTTCTTCAGCTATTCCAATGTATTGTGGCGCGATGCTTCGCAATTAACATGTTGTAAGCATCGTGGGAGGAAAAAGAACGGCACCCAAGCTGTACGAAGAAGTCGGGAGCCGTACCGCCCATGTTTACCGAATCGCCGCAGAAGATCGATGAGTACGGCCGCGCCGCCATGGAGCGGATGGCGCGGGAGGGCATCCCCGCCAGCCCCGAGAATTATTCCGTCTGGTATACCTATTTTTGCGGCAAGAACCCGGCGCTGATCCGGGCGATCGAGGTCCTCGATTCAAACAGCCAGGCGATCACCGAGACCCTCAGCGGCGAGCTCTATCAGAAATACCTCAGCCCCGACCCGGCGCAACAGGCGATCAACGAGATCGGCGACCGCATCCAGTCCTCGCTGGAGACCGTGATCGGCGCGATCGAGACGAGCAGCGCCGGGGCCGATGCCTACGGCCGCAAGCTGGCCGATGTCAGCAGCACCCTGCAATCGGGATCGGTCGGGATCGATCAGCTGCAGGGTCTGATTGAGGCCATCGGGTCGGACACCCAGGCGATGGCCGACCAGAACCGGGAGCTGGAAGGCAAGCTGAAGCAGTCCTCCGAGCAGATGGATGCCATGCAACAGGAGCTCCAGGCCGCCCAGCGCGAGGCGATGACCGACGGCCTGACCGGCATCCCAAATCGCAAGTATTTCGACCTGCAGCTGAAGCAGACGGTGATCGAGGCGATGGAATCCGGCCAGCCGATGTCGCTGTTGATGCTCGACATCGACCATTTCAAGAAATTCAACGACGACCACGGCCATCAGGTCGGCGACGAGGTGCTCAAGCTGGTCGCCCGCGTCCTGCAGACCTCGATCAAGGGGCAGGACATCGCCGCCCGCTTTGGCGGCGAGGAGTTCAGCATCATCCTGCCGAACACGCCGTTGAAGAACGCCATCGCGGTCGGCGACCACATCCGCAAGTCGCTGGCGGTGCGCCGCATCGTCCGCCGCAATTCCGGCAAGCCGGTCGGCAACATCACCCTGTCGGCCGGCGCCGCCGAGTTCGCACCGGGAGAGGCCGTTTCGAATCTGGTCAAGCGCGCCGACAGCGCGCTGTATCGGGCGAAGGAGGCGGGCCGCAACCGCGTCGTCGCCGACGTGGCCGAGCAGCCCACCGCCGCCGCTGCCGCCGGCTGACGCAAGGTCAGCCCTGTTCGGCCAGCCGTCGCAATGCCTTGCCATCGAGCCGGTAGGGAATCCACTCGGTCAGCCCTTCGAAACCGAGCGCCTCGTAGAAGCGCCGCGCCGGATTCCAGTCGAGCACGCTGAATTCGAAGCGGGCGCAGCGGCGCTCGACGGCGATCCGCGCCAGCCGCACCACCAGGGCGCGCCCGGCACCGCTGCCACGGGCTGCGGGGGAGACGTAGAGGTCTTCCAGAAAGAGGCCGGCGCGGCCCTCCCAGGTCGAGTAGTTGTGGAAAAAAAGGGCGAATCCGACCGCGGTGCCGTCCTGTTCGGCGATCAGCGCCTCGAATCGCGGCGTGTCGCCCCAACCGTCGCGCTCAAGATCTTCCGCGGTCGCGTGTACCTGCTCCTCGGCGCGCTCGAAGCGCGCCAGTTCACGGATCATCGCAAGGATCGTCGCCGCGTCGGCGCGGACGGCCGGTCTCACGGAAGCGCAGGTCATGGTGTGGAATGCCCCCCGCCCAGGTCGCCTGCCGGCTTCGGCAGACTCATACGGGTGTTCGCGTGGCGTCGAGCCAGCTGCGCCAGACCTCGAGCGCCGGTTTCGCCGCGCCGTCGCCGGTTTCCAGCCCGGTGTAAGTCCAGATCAGCGATAGCTCGCGGATCTCGCCGTTCAGCCGCGCGGTCAGCCGCTCAAAATCGATCCCGGCGAAATTGACGACGAATTCGAACCCATCCCGCTCGGCGGTCTGCAACAGCAATTCCATGTACCGACGTTGGTCGGCATAGCTGCCGGACAGAGGCAGCCCCATCACCCGGACGTCCCGCGACGGGTAGCCGGATTCCGCCACCGCGATCGGCTTGCCGCCGCCGGCGCGGGAGAGGTCGCGGGCGAATTCGAAGAAATCCGCCGGCAATGGGCGCGGCACCTCGTAGCTCATATGCGGATAGATGCTGAAGGCGACCAGATCGTTGCTGTCCATCAGGTCCAGCAACTCCGTGCGCTGGCGCACCCGGTCCGCGCCGTCGCTCAGCCCCAGCAGGTGCAGCGCCTCGATGGTGAAGCAGACCGGCAGGTCGGGATGGCGCGCCTTGACCGCCTGGTAGGTGTGCCGGTGAAAAGCCTTGTAGCCGGCCCAGGCGTCCGGGGAATTGTGCAGCAGCAGGTTGCTCTCGATGCCGATCGCCAGATAGTCCGGCCGCATCGCCTCGACCACGCGCAGGGCGTAGTTGGCGTAAGCGGACTGCACCTCCGGTGCGCCGAAGCCGAGCTGGTTCCAAGGCGGCGGCAGCGGCAGGTTGTCCTGCTCGCCCATATGCAGCGCAATCTGCCGGCGCCTCATATCGGTCGGCTCCAGCGAGACGAAGAGCCTGTGCCCGGGCGGCGGCCGGTAGGCCAGCTTGGCCCGCACATTGTCGGAGAACGGCGCGCCGGAATGGGCCTCCGGCCAGGGCACGCCGCCCAGCAGCATCTGCGCGGCAAGGTCGCAATTCTCGGCGATGAAGGCCTTGGCGCGGTCCACCGCCTCGACCGTCAGGTCCGGCGGCCAGAGCGTCGTGCCGAGCCGGAAGCTGCGGCGCGGCTGCGGCGGCATCGGCGCCACCCACGGGGGCGGCACGCCCGCTGGCATCGGCGCGTCGCAGCCCGGCAGCAGCAGCGACCCCGCGGCGGCGGTCGCCGTCATGAAGGTTCGGCGGTCGATGCGGTTGGCCATGCCGCACGGTATCACGATTCCGTTCGGCTTTTGCGGTCTGGATACGCCAGGTCTATTGTCCGTGGCGGGTCCGTGCCGGCCGGTGCGGATGCCCAGCAATCACGGGGGCGGAACGATGGCGAATCGCGTGGGCGCGGGTGACGCGGCGGCGGGGTGCCGGCCGGCGGCATCCGAATGGAAAGAGCGTGCCTGATGCTGCGACGGCCGATGCCGCGCCTCTTGCTGGCGTTGCGCCGGGTGCTGCACAACGACCAGCTTGTGCTGGCGGTGCTGGCGGTGGTGATCGGAACCGCATCGGCCGCGGCCGCGATCGGTTTCCGGCTGCTGCTGGGCGGTATCCAGTTCCTGGGCTACGGCTTTTCGTCGGAGCGCGTCGCGACCCTGGCCTCGAAGCTGCCCTGGTGGCAGGTGCTGTTGGTGCCGGCGGCGGGCGGCCTGTTGATCGGGTTGATGCTGCGCTACCTGATGCCGGGCCGGGCCGCGCAGGGGGTGGCCGACGTGATGGAGGCCTGCGCGCTGCGCGGCGCGCGCATGTCGCTGCGCACCGGCATTGCCGCCGCCGCGGTCAGCGCCGCGTCGCTCGGCGTCGGGGCCTCGACCGGGCGCGAGGGGCCGGTCGTGCATCTCGGCGCCAGTCTCGGCGCCTGGCTCGCCCGCCGGCTGCGGCTTTCGGCCGGGCTGTCCCGCACTCTGCTCGGCTGCGGCGTCGCGGCGGCGGTGGCGGCCAGCTTCAACGCACCGATCGCCGGCGTCTTCTTCGCGCTGGAGGTGGTGATTGGCCACTACGCGCTGAGCGCCTTCGCCCCGATCGTGCTGGCCTCGGTGATGGGTACCGTGGTGACGCGGCTCTACTACGGCGACTTCCCGGCATTCATCCTGCCGCAAACCTATGACATCGTCTCGTTCCTGGAGTTCCCCGCCTTCGCCCTGCTCGGCCTGGTCAGCGCGCTGGTCGCCATCCTGTTCATGAAATCGGTCATCGTCGCCGGCCAGGCTGTGGAGCGCACGAAGCTGCCGTTGATCCTGCGCCCGGCCATCGGCGGCCTCGCGGTCGGCGCCCTGGCCATCTGGTTTCCCGAAGTGCTGGGCGTCGGCTACGAGACCACCGACGCCGCGCTCAAGGCGGCCCTGCCGATCTGGCTGCTGTTCGCGCTGATCTTCATCAAGGCGGCGGCGACCGCGATCAGCCTTGCCTCCGGTTTCGGCGGCGGCGTGTTCAGCCCGTCGCTGTTCCTCGGGGCGATGAGCGGCGGCGCCTTCGGCATGCTGGCGACTCGGGTCCTGCCGGAACTGTCCTCGGGCCACGGCGCGTACACCCTGGTCGGCATGGGCGCGGTCGCGGGCGCGGTACTCGGGGCGCCGATCTCGACGATCCTGATCGTCTTCGAGATGACCGGCGACTACGAGCTGACCATCGCGGTGATGGTGGCGGTGGTGATCGCCTCGGTGGTCACCGACCAGGCGCTCGGCCGCAGCCTGTTCACCTGGCAGCTCGAGCGCCGCGGCGTCAGTCTGCGCGGTGGGCGCGAGATCGGCCTGCTCAGCCAGATCCGTGTCGCCGACGTGATGAAGCGCGACTATGTCGAAATCTCTCCCGGTTGCACCCTGGTCGAGATGCAGGAATTCCTGCGCACCGCCCGCTATGGCGAGCTGTTCGTCGTCGACGACGACCACCGCCTGCTCGGCATCGTCACCATCGCCGACCTCGCCCACGCGCCGACCCCGATGGAAGGCGAGACGCCGACCGCCGGCGACCTCGCCCGCCGCGACCCGCCGATCCTTGCCGCCGACGAGGAGGTGCGCCGCGCCATGCGGCTGATGGACAGCGCCGGCGAATCACACATCCCCGTCGTCGCCGACCACGACAGCAAACGCGTCGTCGGCTTCGTCCACGAACACGACGTGGTGCTGGCCTATCACCGGGCGTTGCTGCAGGCCCGGGCGGAGGAGCGGGGAGACAGCCGCGCCGTTGGAGATCCTTGGCAGGGGTGACCGGATGGTGGGGTCGGGATTGAAACGACGTTCCCGGATTCCCCCCGGTGCCATCCACCATCGGTTGGGCATGACCGGTGGGCTCGAGTTCGGCTGGCGGCATTGGTCCGATGATCGCACCTCCCACATTCGCGTCGATCCAGGAGTACGTCTCGCGGCTCGGTGACGTCGGCTCCTGGGGGCCGTACGTCGCCGAGATCCTGGACCGTCACGATTTGGGCGGTAGTGGAGGGGAGCCGGTGGCCGGTTTCAACGCGACCTATCCGACCTTCCTCTGCGGCGACGTCGTGGTGAAGCTGTTCGGCTATTCCCGAGTCTGGCGCGGGAGTCACGCGGCCGAACGCGCGGCGTATTTGCTGGTCGCGGCCGATCCGGAGATCGCAGCGCCCCGCCTGCTGGCGGAGGGGCGGTCGTACGACGATGTCGACGCCCCGTGGCCATAACTGATCGGCATCCTCGACGAACTCGCGACCGAAATCTTCGCCGTTTAGGTGGCGGCGGGGAAGCCGGCGGGACGGTGACACAACTTGCATATCGTCCGCATATTCTCGGACTCTACGGGAACACGATCCGCTGGCCGGTCATATAGGTCTGGAACACATCCGGGCGGGTCCGGGTGTCGATCTGCGGGAACAGGATGCCACCATGGATGTTCTGCTCATGGTAGTCGCTGAGTCCGCCGGTATCGCGGTCGATGGGAATCCGCCGCAACACGACGAGCCTGCCCGCCGCGTCGCGCTTCAGCCGGGCGCGGGCGATATTCTCGAACTCGACGATCCAGGTGCCGTCATGGCCTCGGTTCCTCCGGCCCAGCCCTTTCGCCCCCGATGGCGTGACAAGCAGAAACAGGCGGCTTCCCTCCTTCACCAGGCTGGAGCCGGTCAGCACGAGATAGCCTGAATCCGAAGCGTCGTCATGGTCCGTCAGCGTGCCGGCATAGCGCCAGGTCGCGCCGTGGTCGTGCGACGAGATGAGGACGATCTTGCGGTTTTCCCAATCGCCCAGGCCCGAGGGCGTGGGGCTGGCATCGAGGCTGAGGTAGAGCGCGCCATCCAGCGCTATCGAACCGATCTCGTTGTAGAAACTCATGCCGCCCAGATCGGGATGCAGGCGGTTCAGATCGATGCGGCTGCCGCTCGCCGGGCCGCCGAACAGTCGCACCGCTTCCGACCACGGCCCGTCGGGCCGCCTAGCGTATTTCACTTCGATCCAGCCATCGCCGTGCAAATTGTTGTCCGGCCGGTGCGGCGGCACGGCGACATAGCGCTCGACGTAGAGCTTCCAGTGCCGGGCGGGATCGTCCCCCGGGTCGTGGACCAGCGTCGGCGTTTCGTAGCGCCGCGCCCCGGATACCGCCCTGCCATCTGCGGTGATCGTGTCGTCCCGCGATCGGTTGATCGCGCCGACATAGGTCCAACTCCGGCCCCGGTCGTCGCTCCGGGCCAGATGGGTGCTGACGTATTTCGGCAGTTCGACCCGCGAATAGGCCAGCCAGCCGGTCCCGTCGGGGCCGTATTCGACCGACACGTCGAAGATGCCGTTCCTGTCCGGGTCGCCGATGACGACCAGCTTCTCGAACCGGGAACCCGGGCCTCCCGCCGGTCGGGGCGGCGCCCCACATCCCGTCGCCGCGAGTCCGAGGACGCCGACCCCACAGGCGATCGTGAACCGGCGGCGGCTTAGCATCGACCCCCCGGTCCCGATGGCAACCGAGCCGTCCACTTGGTATCCTCCATCCGCCGCCGCCCGAATACAGGGCTCGATACCCGATCATCCTGACGCGATCAACGGCCACCGTCTTCCGGGACACAGGCGAAATTGGTGACGGGAACCGAGATTACGGTATCGATCGTTAGACAGGTTTCCTGCTCCCACAAATTCCGCCTCCATGATTCCGCGCCGCGGGAACGAGAGCGTCGGATTGAATTCAGCCAAACGGGCGAATGCGACCATGAATAGAGCGATATGCGTGATCGTGGCCTGTCTGGCCGCCTCGCCGGGCTATGCACAGGACGACAAGGACACGTTCGAGAAACGCATTCCCCGGTCGATCCTGGGGGATGGTGACGATTCGTTCCTGACCTTCACGTCGGAAAACGATCTGTATGGCGGCGGCACCGACAAGAACTACACGAACGGCGCGCGGGTCACCTGGTTCGATTTGGGCGCCGAGCCGCCCCGGCTGGCGGAGTGGCTGGACCGCATCGTGCCCTCGTTCCGGATCAACGAGACGACGTCGGTCTATTACTCGCTGGGGCAGAATCTCTATACCCCGGAAGACATCACCGCCGCCGTTCCCGACCCGAACGACCGCCCCTATGCGGCGTTCCTATACGGCTCAGCGGGGCTCACCAGCGTCACCGACGACCACATCGACACCATCGAGTTCACCCTGGGCGTGGTCGGCCCGTGGGCGCTCGGCGAGCCGACGCAGAAGGCGGTGCACGAGTGGATCGGCTCGCCCGACCCGGCCGGCTGGGACAATCAGCTCGAGAACGAGCCAGGCATCATCCTGTCGTTCCAACGGAGCTGGCCGGAGGCCTATGCGGCGTCGCCCGACCCGCTCTATTTCCGCGCCATCCCGCATGCCGGTGCGACGCTGGGTAACGTCTACACCTATGCCAATGTCGGCCTGACCCTGCAACTGACGCCGGCGGCGGATCGCTGGCAGGCCCAGCCGCTGCGCGTACGGCCATCGATCCCCGGCAGCGGATTCTTCGCACCGCCGAGCGACACCTGGAGTTGGGCCCTGTTCGCCGGGGTCGAGGGCCGCGCCGTCGGCCGCAACATCTTCCTCGACGGCAACACCTTCGAGGACAGCCCCTCGGTCGATAAGAGACCCTTCGTCGCCGACGCCAGTGCCGGGCTGGCCTTCACGCTCGGCACGACGCGGCTTTCCTATACGGTTAACTGGCGCTCGAGGGAATTCGACGGCCAGGACGAGCCGTCGATCTTCGGCGCCGTCGGGCTCGGTTTTCGTTTCTGACGGATCTCCGAATCCAACCCATCGACCAAACCTCCCGTAGCCGGCAGCCATTCGCCCGCCGATGCGGATCGAAGGGCCATTCGCATCTGACCGTATTGCCTACACACCCATGACCGGGTGGCAGTCATCGCCATGCGGATCGGAGTCCGGCGGATCGGGGCACCCCGCGTCCCGCTAATCGCCTAGCCCCATCTCGTGATAGAGGCTCGCGGCGCGCGCGCGGTCGGCGGTGCCGCATTCATCCCGATGGCCCGGGCGGACGATCCGGCCGCGACGGTCGTGAATATGCGCCAGGACCAGCTTCATGCCCAGGCGCTCGGCAAGCGCCGTGGCCTGGTCGAGCGTTTCAGCGGCCAAATCGGCGTCGGGGCCCTCGGAT
>JABDIP010000004.1 GCA_013003675.1 Inquilinus sp. | reverse complement strand
GCCGATGGGCGTGCCGAAGACCGGCATCTTCGGGCTGATCGACCTGATCGGCCTCGATCTGATGCCGCACGTCGCCAAGAGCATGCTGGAAACGCTGCCCGAGAGCGATGCCTTCCACGCGATCTACGAGTCGCAACCGCTGATCGACCGGATGATCGCCGAAGGGTCGATAGGCCGGAAGGGCAAGGGCGGTTTCTATCGCCTGGCCAAGGCCAACGGCGCCCGGGTCAAGGAATCGATCGACCTTAAGACCGGCGACTACTCCATATCGGAGAAGCCGCGGCTGGACAGCGTCAACGCGGCGCGCAAGGGCGGGCTCAGGGCGCTGGTCGAGCATGACGACCGGACCGGGCAATACGCCTGGCGGGTGCTATCGGAGACGCTCTCCTATACCGCCGGGCTGGTGCCGGAGATCTGCGACGACATCCTCGGCGTCGATGCCGCCATGCGGCTCGGCTACAACTGGAAGTTCGGGCCGTTCGAGCTGATCGACCAGCTCGGCGCCGAGTGGTTCGCCGACCGCCTGAAGGCCGAAGGCCGGCCGGTGCCGGCGCTGCTGGAGGCGGCGCGGGGCAAGTCCTTCTACCGCTTCGAGGACGGTAAGGCCCAGTACCTGACGGTCGACGGCGCCTATGCCGACATCGTGCGGCCCGAGGGTGTGCTGTCGCTGGCCGACATCAAGCGGGTCTCCGAGCCGCTGGCGAAGAACGGCTCGGCCGCGCTGTGGGACATCGGCGACGGCGTCACCTGCTTCGAATTCACCTCGAAGATGAACTCCATCGACGACCAGACCATGGCCCTGCTGGGCAAGGCGATCGGCCTGACGGCCAAGAAGCACAAGGCGATGGTCATCTACAACGAGCACGACAACTTCTCGGTCGGCGCCAATCTCGGCCTTGCCCTGTTCGCCCTCAACATCGCCCTGTGGCCGCAGATCGAACAGCTCGTCCAGGCCGGGCAGGAGACGTACAAGGCGCTGAAATATGCCCCGTTCCCGGTTGTCGCGGCGCCGGCCGGCATGGCGCTCGGCGGCGGCTGCGAGATCCTGCTGCACAGCCATGCGGTACAGGCCCATGCTGAGACCTATTGCGGCCTGGTCGAGGTCGGTGTCGGGCTGGTGCCGGGCTGGGGCGGCTGCAAGGAGATGCTGATCCGGGCGATCGCCAACAAGCGCCGGCCGGGCGGGCCGATGCCGCCGATCAGCCAGGTCTTCGAGACCATCGGCACCGCCAAGGTCGCCCGCTCGGCGATGGAGGCGCAGGAGCTGATGTATTTCCGGCCGACCGACGGCGTCACCATGAACCGCGACCGGCTGCTGGCCGACGCCAAGGCGCGGGCGCTGGAGATGGCGGCCGCCAAGGGCGGCTACAAGCCGCCGCAGCCGCCGGACGAGATCCGGCTGCCCGGGCCGACCGCCAAGACCGCCCTCGACATGGCGGTCGCCGGCCTGGTCAAGTCGGGCCGCGCCACGCCCTATGACAAGGTCGTCTCGAGCGCGCTGGCGACGGTGCTGTCCGGCGGCGAGACCGACATCACCGATGTGCTGGGCGAGGAGGATCTGCTGCGCCTGGAGCGCGAGCAGTTCATGGCCCTGGTGCGCCAGCCCGGCACCCTGAGCCGGGTCGAGCACATGCTCGAAACCGGCAAACCGCTGCGCAACTGAGTCTGTGGATCGAGTTGATTGATGTGAGTCCCCTCACCCTCCCACGCTGAGGCGTGGGTCCCTCCCTCTCCCACAAGGGGAGAGGGAAACCATGGCCGGCCCCAAGCATTTCCTCTCCCCTTGCGGGAGAGGAAGGGGCCCGCGGCGAAGCCGTGGGAAGGTGAGGGGACCTTGATCGGACCGAAGTCAACGTGACTTGAGGAGCCTGCCGAATGCCCACCTATAAAGCCCCGCTGGAAGATATTCGCTTCGTGCTGCACGACGTGCTTCAGGTCGAGCAACTGACCGCGCTACCCGGCTATGAGGAGGCGACGGCGGATCTGATCGACGCGGTGCTGGAGGAAGGCGCCAAGGTGGCGGAGAACGAGCTGTTCCCGCTCAACCGTTCCGGTGACGAGGAAGGCTGTATCTACGAGAACGGCGTCGTGCGAACGCCCTCAGGTTTCAAGCAGGCGTACGACACCTTCATCGCCGGCGGCTGGACCGGTATTTCCTGCGATCCGGAATATGGCGGCCAGGGCCTGCCGAAGGTGCTGAATTTCGTGATGGAGGAGCTGCTGTGCTCCGCCAATCTGTCCTTCGCCATGTATCCCGGCCTGTCGCACGGCGCGTACAACGCGATCGAGGAATATGGCAGCGACGCGTTGAAGCGGGCCTATCTGCCCAAGCTGGTCGACGGCACCTGGTCGGGCACCATGTGCCTGACCGAGCCGCATTGCGGCACCGATCTCGGCCAGATCCGGACCAAGGCCGAGCCGGCCGAGGACGACACCTACAAGATCACCGGCACCAAGATCTTCATCTCCGCCGGCGAGCACGACCTGACCCAGAACATCGTGCATCTGGTGCTGGCCCGCCTGCCCGATGCGCCTGTCGGTATTCGCGGCATCAGCCTGTTCCTGGTGCCGAAGTTCCTGCCCAAGGACGAGAATGGCGAGCAGGTGCCGGGCATGCGCAATGGCGTCGCCTGCGGCTCGATCGAGCACAAGATGGGCATCAAGGCCTCGTCGACCTGCGTGATGAATTTCGACGATGCGACCGGCTGGCTGGTCGGCGAGAAGCACAAGGGCATGCGGGCGATGTTCGTGATGATGAACGCCGCCCGCCTGGCCGTCGGAATCCAGGGGCTCGGCCTCGCCGAGGTCAGCTACCAGAACGCCCGCGACTACGCCAAGGAGCGGCTGCAGGGGCGCTCTCTGGCCGGGACCAAGTTCCCCGACAAGCCGGCCGATCCGATCATCGTCCACCCCGATGTGCGCCGGAACCTGTTGACGCTGAAGGCGTTCAACGAGGGCGCGCGGGCGCTGGCCTATTGGATCGGGCTGCAGATCGACGTTCTGTCCAAGCACGCCGACCCGGCCGTGCGCCAGGAAGCCGACGATCTGGTCGCGCTGATGACGCCGATCATCAAGGCCTATTTCACCGATATGGGCTATGACGGCGCCACCATGGGCATGCAGGTGCTCGGCGGCCACGGCTATATCCGCGAATGGGGCATGGAGCAGTACGTCCGCGACGCCCGCATCGCGCAGATCTACGAGGGGGCGAACGGCATCCAGGCGCTCGACCTGGTCGGCCGCAAGCTGCCGCAGAACATGGGGCGGCTGCTGCGCCGCTTCTTCCACCCGGTCGACACCTTCCTGCGCGAGCACGCCGAGGACGCCGAGATGGCGGAGTTCGTGCTGCCGCTGATGAAGGCGTTCGGCCGGCTGCAGCAGGCAACCGCGGTGATCGCCCAGAAGGGGATGAAGAACCCGGAGGAGGCGGGCGCGGCCTCGACCGACTATCTGCGCCTGTTCGCCCTGGTCGCCATCGGCTTCATGTGGGCGCGGATGGTCAAGGTGGCGCGGGAGAAGCGGGCGACGGCCAACGGCAACGCCGCCTTCTACGACAACAAGGAGAAGACCGCGCGCTTCTTCTTCGCCCGCATGCTGCCGGAGAGCGGCAGCCGCTTCAGCGCCATCATGGCCGGGGCGAAGTCGCTGATGGACCTCGATATCGACGCGTTCTGAGCAAAGAGAGCATCACCACCAAGGCATCATCGCGCAATCCCCGGGTGCCTTGGTGGTGAAACTCGGTTGCCGACGAGGCATGCGATGAACCTTTATTTCCGTGTGATCCGCGTATTGTTCGCCGCCTTGTTCGGGCGGCGGTTGGACGGCATGGCGGACTCGGTGGTTAGGTTCCGGGTCTGGCCGCACGATCTCGACCTCAACTTGCATATGAACAACGGGCGGTATCTGGCGCTGATGGATCTGGGCCGCCTGGATCTGATGCTGCGGCTCGGACTCGGGCCGGCCATTGTCGGGGGGCGCTGGATGCCGGTGCTGGCCAGCGCGGTGATCCGTTTTCGCCGCTCGCTCGCGCCCTTCCAGCGCTTCGCCCTGCGCACAAGGGTGCTCGGCTGGGACGAGAAGTGGATCTTCATGGAGCATGTCTTCGAGGTCGACGGCCATATTGCCGCCCGGGCCCTGGTCAAGGGCGCCTTCCGGGTGAACCGGGGCACGGTGCCGGCCGCCGAGGTCGTCACCGCCGCCGGCTGGTCGCCGGTCTCGCCGGAGATGCCGCGCTATGTCGCCGAATGGCTCGCCGCCGAGGAACACATGAGCGAGCGGGCGATGGCCAAGGCCGCCGCCTGAACCCCGATCGGCAGTCGCCCTAACGCTTCTGGTACTGCGTTGCGCCGAACATCGTCTCGCGCGACTTGTCGTCGATCGGACCTTCGCGGCGGCGGTCGGCGAGGACCTGCAGGCCCTTCTGCACCGCCGGGCGGGCGTCGATCGCCTGATACCAGCGCTTGACGTTGGGGAAGTCGTCGAGGGCGTGGCCCTGGCGCTCGATGCTGCGGGTCCAGGGGAAGGTGGCGATGTCGGCGATCGAGTAGAAATCGCCGGCCAGATACTCCGCCTCGCCCAGCCGCCGGTCCAACACCCCGTAGAGGCGCCCGGCCTCGTTGGTATAGCGGTCGACGGCATAGGCGATCTGCTCCGGCGCATAGACGCGGAAATGATGCGCCTGGCCGAACATCGGCCCGACCCCGCCCATCTGGAACATCAGCCATTGGATGGTGTCGTATTTCGCCGGGTGCTCCTGGGGCCAGAACCGCCCGGTCTTCTCCGCCAGATACATCAGGATCGCGCCGCTCTCGAACAGCGAGTAGGGCATGCCGCCCGGCCCCTCGCGGTCGACGATCGCCGGCATCTTGTTGTTCGGGCTGATCTTCAGGAACTCCGGCTTGAACTGGTCGCCGGCGCCGATGTCGATGGCGTGCACCTCATAGGGCAGCCCGACCTCCTCCAGCATGATGGAGGCCTTGAAGCCGTTCGGGGTCGGCCAAGTGTACAGATCGATCATCGGGCATGCCTCCGCGGCGCTGGCTGGTGCGTGTAGCTACACCCTTTGTAGGCGGAAGCGGCGGCCATGGGAAGGGTGGGCGGTCGTCGCCGTGCCGGCGAAGATCACAGGGAATCGATGTTCAGGTATTGCAGCCCGTAGAGCAGGGTCCCGATGTGGATCGCCAGGATGGCGACATAGCCGATGCCGATGACCGCCATGCCGGCCGGGGCCATCGGCCGCATGGCGGGCTTTGCGCCGCCGAGATGCCATGCCTGCACCGCGCCGAGGCCGAGCAGCGCGACCACGATGTAGTCGCCCATCAGCGCGAAACCGGCGATGCCGATGCCCGCGAGAACCATCAGCGCCGGCCTGGCGCGCCGGACGTTGACGGATTCGATGAGGCTGCGCAGCACGTGGCCGCCGTCGAGCGGCAGCACCGGAAGCAGCTGGAGGGCATTCAACGCCCCGAACAACGTGGCAAGGCCGACGAGGACGGGACCCCAGACCACATGCGCCCCGTCGACCGGACAGGAATTGACGGCCGCGTTCAGGTCGGGGAGGTCGAGCGCCACCACGGCCGTCAGCATCGCGACGCTGGGCAGCACGCTGAATCCCGCCCCGGCCAGGTAGACGAAGGCACCGTCGAACTGGGTCTTGTGGGGGTGGTTGGGGACCGCCACGCCGCCGAGGAACGGCACCAGCATGATGCGCGGACGGGGCTGGCCGGTCATCCGCATCGCCAGCCAGTGGCCGTATTCGTGGATGACGACGGCGAGCGACAGGGCAAGGGCGAAGATCCAGCCGAACAGGAAGGCGAAGCTGGCAATGGCGGCCAGAGTCAGCGCGGCGCTTCGCCAGGGCGACCGTCTCGCCTGCGGCGCGGCGGTGCCCTGCCCGGTCTCGGAATACCGCCGCAATGCGGTCATGTACTGGCCGAGCCGCAGCCGCCGGATCCAGGCCTGCCCGAGCGTGGCGGTCTCGCCGTGCCACGAGAGGGTCGCCACGGTGGCCCCGGACTCCTCGGCAAGCCGCAGTTCCTCGACGTGATCGCGGCCGAACGGGAAGTCGATATCGTCGATGCGGACGCAGCGGGCGGCGGCGCGGTCGGGACGATCGGCCGCCAGGGTCTCCATCCGGACCACGGAGTGATGCGTGCCGTGACGGCCGCTGGCGTCGGCGACGAACTCGATCACTTCCGGATCGGTGCCGATTTTCCGGGCCGATACCAGGGTATCGTGGAAGGCGGCGCTGATCGGGTTGTCCGGATCCGTCGCATAGGCGTCCCAGACCCGTTCGCGCGGCGCGGCGATCCGGCGCCGGACGACGATGTTGCGGAACCGGCGATAGGGCCATGCCTGGACGATCGCCAGAACGATCAACGGCAGGACGACCGCCATCCAGACGTAGTTTGAATACTGCCCGAACATGCCGGCGCTCCCAGGCCACAACGATTCCGCGGCCCGCCACCGTGCCAGAGCCGGCTTAACGGGCTGTGAACCGACCCTGCCTTCTCACGCAATGGTGAGCGGCCGGCGGCGACAAG
>JABDIP010000002.1 GCA_013003675.1 Inquilinus sp. | reverse complement strand
GCCATAGGGAACCCTCCATTCCTCGATGTCGACCGGGCTCACGGCATCCGCCGCCGCGGCCGGCAGACAGGCGGCAAGGCAGATGGCGGCAACGATCAGGATCCGCATGGTGCCCTCCGGCAAGGATTCGCGACCGTCGATGGCGCGCTACGGCACGGTCAGACCAACGCTCCTTGGTATTGATCCTATGATCGATCGCGCCGGGATCAAGTCACGGTGTCGTGTCGCCGATCACGCGGGCGGCCTGGCGCACGGCCGGCGCGACCGTATGCCGATCACGCGGCGCTGGCGACCTTCTCCGGAAACGGCTCGCGCCATGCCGGCAACTCGTTCAGGGCCGCCTGCCAGCGGCCGATCTCGGCATATCCGTCGAGCGGCACCTTGCCCGTGGCCGCCAGCGGCACGACGACGCCCACAGCAAAATCGGCGACGGTGAGTGCGTTGCCGACTAGGTAGTCGCGGCCCTCGAGATGGACGTCGAGGACGCCGGCGAACCGGTGCAGGAACTCCGTCGCCTCCCTCACCGCCTCCGCATTGATGTCGTCGCGCCCCATCGCCGGCTTGATGAAGTTCTCGAAGAACAGGGTTCCCGCATGGCGGGTAAAATGCGCCTGCTCCCAGCAGAACCAGCGCACGATGTCGATCTGCCGCTCGTCCTTGGGCCACAGGTCGGACCCGGCCTTGTCGGCGAGGTGGCACATGATCGCGTTCGATTCCCACAGTACCTTGCCGTTGTCGATCAGGGCGGGGAGTTTGCCGTTCGGGTTGATCGCCAGGAACTCCGGTGTCTTGTGCTCGCCCTTGGTGAGGTCGACCGCCACATAGTCGACGTCCAACGCCAGATGTTTGGCGACCGCGCACGCCTTGCGCGCGTTGGAGGATATCTCGTGATAGTAGAGCTTCATCGGTTGCGCCTTTGCTGTCTGCCGGGCGACCTCGAAAGACCGCCTTCCAATCCCTAGACGCATCGCCGGCGCCAATTCAGACAAGAAAACGGCATGGCTGGAAGTTGCCACCGCCGGCACCGGGATCGCGCCGCCGCCTAGCGATCCAGCGCCTTGCCCACGAACGCCGCGAGACGCGGCAGAACGCGGTCGGCGGCCTGGTGGTGGGGGACGTGGCCGCAATCGGGCACCAGCCAGGTTTCGGCCGGCCCCCCGACACCGTCGGCGATCAACTCGAGCTGCCGCGGACTGCCGTATTCGTCGGTCTCGCCCTGAAGCGCGAACACCGGCGCGGTGACGCGGGCCAATTCGCCGGTCATGTCGAAACCGGCGAAGCCCGGGCTGAGCCAGGCGTCCGCCCAGGAGCGGAACACGGCCTCGGTGCGCTCGCCGTGGTAGCGGGAGAGCGCCGTCCGCAGCTTGCCGTCGGATGCCTCGAACAACGCGACGGCGGTGCGGATGCCGGCCAGCGTGATCGCCTCGACGACGACATGCGCCGCCTCGCTGACCAGTCCGGCGGTACGGCCGGGAAAGCGGGCGGCGAACAGCAGGGCGATGGAGGCGCCATCGCTGTGGCCGATCGGAATGCAAGACCCGATCCCCGCTTCGTCGAGCACGCGCGGCAGCACCTGCCACGCCTCGTCGTAGAGATAGCGCGGCGCGCGCGGCGCGGTCAGCGGATCGGAGCCGGCATAACCCTGGCGCTCGTAGACCAGCGCCGGGCAGCCGGTGGCGGCGACGAGGCGGGCCGGCACGTCGCCGCCGCGCGCCGTCCATTGGGCGATGCTGCCCAGCCCTTCGTGCAGGAACACCAGCGGCAGCGCCCCGGACGCCCGGCCGGCGGCCGGTTCGATCGACACGGCATCGAGCCGGGGGCCGGCGGCGGCGAGCGTCATCCGCCGCCGATGGACCACGGGATCGCTCGGCACGACCGGCAATTCGGGGGAAGGGCGCGGAGTCATGATCGCCTGATAGCAGCCACCCGCCCCGGCGCGCCAGCCGGCATTGCGCCGACAGGCGGCCCGTCGCCGACTTTTTCAAAATTGCCTTCAAAAAGTGCCGCTCGCCCTTGCCGGCCAATAAAGTTGCATCTGAAACTGGTTTCGGGAACACTCCCGGCGCCGGTTCTCGCTCTGCCCAGGCGCCATTGCCTCGGGCGGGCGGAAGCGGGTAGAAAGCAGGGGCCCGCGCAAGAACGGGCCTGGAGAGACAAGGCTTTATCGGGAGGCAGCCGCCTTATGGGCGACGCCGCGACGGCGCCGGACACGCGCCTGTTGGACACGTTTTCCAAGCTGCTGCGCCACCACGCCGAGCATCGTGGCGACCGGATCGCCATGCGCGAGAAAGATCTCGGCATCTGGCAAAGCTGGACCTGGGCCGAGGTCGCCGGGCAGGTGCGCGACCTGGCCTGCGGCCTGGCCGCGCTCGGCCTGAAACGCGGCGACCGTCTGGCTGTGATCGGCGACAACCGGCCCCGCCTGTATTGGTCGATCTGCGCCGCCCAGGCCCTTGGCGCGGTGCCCGTGCCGCTCTACCAGGATGCGGCGGCCGAGGAGATGGCCTTCGTGCTGGAGCACGCCGAGGCGCGCATCGCCATCGCCGAGGACCAGGAGCAGGTCGACAAGCTGCTGCAGATCAAGCCCGACAACAAGGCGTTGGAGCAGATCGTTTTCGACGACCCTCGGGGCCTGCGCAACTACCGCCATGCGTTCCTGCACGATTACGAATCGATCCTCGCCAAGGGCCGCGATTACGCCGCCGCCAACCCCGGCTTCTATGACGCCGAAGTGGCGAGGACCAAGGGCGCCGATGTCAGCACCATGCTCTACACCTCCGGCACCACCGGCCGGCCGAAGGGGGTGATGCTGAGCTATGACAACGTGCTGATCACCGCCAGGAACGCATTGCAGCGCGAGGGGCTGACCGCCGACGAGGACACCCTGGCCTATCTGCCGATGGCCTGGGTCGGCGACCACATCTTCTCCTATGGCCAGGCGCTGGTATCCGGCTTCACCGTCAACTGCCCGGAGAGCAGCGCTACGGTGCTGACCGATCTGCGCGAACTGGGGCCGACCTATTTCTTCGCGCCGCCGCGCATCTACGAGAGCATTCTGACCACGGTGATGATCCGGATGGAGGATGCCGGCTGGCTGAAGCGCCGGATGTTCCACTATTTCATGGACATCGCCCGGCGCTGCGGCACCCGCATCCTCGACGGCAAGCCGGTGTCGCTTGCCGACCGGCTGCTCTACCGGGTCGGCGCGCTGCTGGTCTACCAGCCGCTGAAAAACACCCTCGGCTTCAGCCGCATCCGCTTGGCCTACACCGCCGGCGAGGCGATCGGCCCCGATCTGTTCGACTTCTACCGGGCGATCGGCGTCAACGTGAAGCAGCTCTACGGGATGACCGAGGCATCGGTGTTCGTCACCATCCAGCCCGACGGCGAGGTGCGGGCCGACACCGTCGGCACCCCGGCCCCGGAGGTCGAGATCAAGATCGAGCCGTCCGGCGAGGTGCTGTTCCGCGGCCCCGGCGTGTTCCAGGAGTACTACAAGAACCCCGAGGCGACCGCCGAGGCCAAGACCGCCGAGGGCTGGGTCCATACCGGCGATGCCGGCTTCTTCGACGCCGACGGCCATCTGCGCATCATCGACCGCGCCAAGGATGTCGGCAAGCTGGCCGACGGCTCGATGTTCGCGCCCAAATATCTTGAGAACAAGCTGAAGTTCTTCCCCTTCATCAAGGAGGCGGTGGCCTTCGGCGACGGCCGCGCCCATGTCGGCGCCTTCATCAATATCGACCTGGAGGCGGTCGGCAACTGGGCCGAACGGCGCAACCTGCCCTATGGCGGCTATGCCGATCTGGCCAGCCGCGAGGAGGTCTACGACCTGATCCAGGAGAACGTCGAGCAGGTCAACCGCGACCTGGCCGGGGACAGCCATCTGTCGGGCTCGCAGATCCGCCGCTTCCTGGTGCTTTACAAGGAGCTCGACGCCGACGATGGCGAATTGACCCGCACCCGAAAGGTGCGCCGCAACTTCGTCGCCGAGCGTTACGGCACGTTGATCGAGGCGCTCTATTCCGATGCGACGACGGTCCCGGTCGAGACCGAGATCCGCTTCGAGGACGGCCGCACCGGCACCTTCCGGGCCGAGCTACGGATCCGCGACGTGAAGACCTACCCGCCGGCGGCCCCGGCCGCCCAGGCGGCGGCCTGAGAGGCGGGGCGATGCACGCCGCGCGGCAGATCGGCGGCCCGCTGCTCCAGGTCGAGAACATCAGCCTGTCGTTCGGCGGCGTCCGCGCCCTGGCCAACATCTCCTTCGAAATCCGCGAGCACGAGGTGCTCGCCATCATCGGCCCGAACGGCGCCGGCAAGAGCTCCATGCTCAACGTCATCAACGGCTTCTATCACCCGCAGGAAGGCCGCATCACCTACAAGGGCAAGACCCGCGCCCGGATGCGGCCGCACCAGGCGGCGGCCCAGGGCATCGCCCGCACCTTCCAGAACATCGCCCTGTTCAAGGGCATGTCGACGCTCGACAACATCATGACCGGGCGGCTGCTGAAGATGCGCCAGCCCTTCTTCATGCAGGCGCTCTATCTCGGGCCGGCCAAGCGTGAGGAGTTGGAGCACCGCGCCTTCTGCGAACGGATCATCGACTTCCTGGAGATCCAGGCGATCCGCAAGACGCCGGTCGGCCGGCTGCCCTACGGCCTGCAAAAGCGGGTCGAGTTGGCCCGGGCGCTTGCCGCCGAGCCGGAGTTGCTGCTGCTCGACGAGCCGATGGCCGGCATGAACGTCGAGGAGAAGGAGGACATGTGCCGCTTCGTGCTCGACGTCAACGAGCATTTCGGCACCACCATCGCCCTCATCGAGCACGACATGGGCGTGGTGATGGACATCTCAGACCGGGTCGTCGTGCTCGACTACGGCCGTAAGCTGGCCGACGGCACGCCGGACGAGGTGCGCGCCGATCAGGCGGTGATCGACGCCTATCTCGGCGTCAGCCACGAGGAAACCGCAAGCGCGGCCGCGGAATGATGGTCACCACCAAGACACCGAGGCACCAAGAGGATCGACTCGGTCTCCGCCGCTCCGGTGTGGACCGACGGCGGGGACCACCCTGCCGTCATTCCCGCGAAGGCGGGAATCCAGAGACGCTCGGGCGCCCGGCCCGTCGAGATTCCCGCCTTCGCGGGAACGAAGACCGGTTTGTTGACGATCACCTCTCCTTGGAAGCCAGCCGCCCGCGCAGGCTATCCGGCCCCTTGGCGCCTTGGCGCTTTGCCGGTGACAAGGGAGCCCGCCGATGAGCGCCTTCTTCATCGACCCGTTCGTCGACATCTTCAGCTACCCGGCATTCTTCCTGGAGGTGCTGATCGGCGGGCTGCTGGCCGGGGTGATGTATTCGCTGGTGGCGCTCGGCTTCGTGCTGATCTTCAAGGCGTCCGGGGTGTTCAATTTCGCGCAAGGGGCGATGGTGCTGTTCGCCGCGCTGACCCTGGTCGGGCTGATCGATCTGGGAGCGCCGGTGTGGCTGGCGATCGTCGCCACCATCGCGGTGATGGTGACGCTGGCGATGTCGATCGAGAAGGTCGTGCTGCGGCCGCTGGTCAACCAGCCGGCGATCATCCTGTTCATGGCGACCATCGGCATCAGCTATTTCCTCGACGGCTTCGGCCAGACCATCTGGGGCAGCGAGATCAAGACGCTCGAAGTCGGTATCCCGAAATCGCCGTTGATGGTCGGCGAGGTGCTGATCAGCCGCTTCGACCTGTTCGCCGGGCTGACCGCCGGCGTGCTGGTCGCCGTGCTGGCGATCTTCTTCCAGAAGACCCGGGTCGGCCGCGCCCTGCGCGCCGTCGCCGACGACCACCAGGCGGCGATGAGCGTCGGCATCCCGCTGCGCACCATCTGGGTGATCGTCTGGTCGGTGGCCGGGATCGTAGCGCTGGTCGCCGGCATCATGTGGGGCAGCAAGCTGGGCGTGCAGTTCTCCATCGTGCTGGTGGCGCTGAAGGCGCTGCCGGTGTTGATTCTCGGCGGCTTCACCTCGATCCCCGGGGCGATCGTCGGCGGTTTGATCATCGGCTCCGGCGAGAAGGTGGCGGAGGTGTTCTGGGGCCCGGCCCTGGGCGGCGCGATCGAGGACTGGTTCGGCTATATGCTGGCGATGCTCTTCCTGCTGTTCCGCCCGCAGGGCCTGTTCGGCGAAAAGATCATCGAGCGGGTCTAATGGGAACGCAATCAGGTGAGATTGTCGCCCTCTCCCCTCGAAGGAGAGGGAGGGACCCGCGAAGCGGGAGGGTGAGGCGATCCTCACCGACAGGCGCGGCGTGCGCCGCGTACACCTCACCCGGCTCGCGATGCTCGCCGGCCTCTCCCACGAGGGGAGAGGTATGCCGATCGCGGCAGCAACCGACCATGCAGGGGCGCTGAGATGTTCTATCGCGAGGCCGGGCAGTTCAAGACCAGCTATGCCGCCGACCAGGCGATCTTTCCGATCCTCCAGGACCGCATCTTCGTCGCGTTCCTGCTGCTGGTCGCGTTCGTCGTCGTACCGGTGGTCGCCAACGAGTATTGGCTGTCCACCATCCTGTTGCCGTTCCTGGTCTTCAGCCTGGCGGCGGTCGGGCTGAACCTGCTGACCGGCTATTGCGGCCAGCTCAGCCTCGGCACCGGTGGCTTCATGGCCTGCGGCGCCTTCGCCGCCTACAAGCTGTCGACCGGCTTCCCGGAATTGAACATCGTCGTCGTCATGCTGGCGTCGGGGGTGATCACCGCCCTGGTCGGGGTGCTGTTCGGCCTGCCAAGCCTGCGCATCAAGGGCTTCTATCTGGCGGTCGCCACCCTGGCGGCGCAGTTCTTCCTGCTGTGGCTGTTCAACAAGTTCGCCTGGTTCACCAACTACAGCCCGTCCGGCGTGATCAGCGCGCCGCCGCGCGCGGTATTCGGCGACTTCTTCGTCACCGGGCCACAGGCGACGCCGGCCGGCAAGTACCTGTTCGCCCTGACCTTGGTTGCGCTGCTCGCCCTGGCGGCGAAGAACATGGTGCGCTGCCGCGTCGGGCGAAGCTGGATGGCGATCCGCGACATGGACATCGCCGCGGAAATCATCGGCATTCGCCCGCTGACCGCCAAGCTGTCGGCCTTCGCCGTCAGCTCTTTCTATATCGGCGTCGCCGGGGCCATGTGGGCCTTCGTCTATACCGGCTCGGTCGAGGCGCTGGCCTTCCAGATCGACCGCTCGTTCCAGATCCTGTTCATGATCATCATCGGCGGGCTCGGCAGCATCCTCGGCTCGTTCCTCGGCGCCGCCTTCATCACCTTGCTGCCGATCTTCCTGTCGAACGCGCCGAACATTTTCGGGCTGTCGATCTCGGTCGACACCGTCTCGCATTTCGAATTCATGATATTCGGCGCGCTGATCGTCTTCTTCCTGATCGTCGAGCCGCACGGACTAGCGCGGCTGTGGCAGATCGCCAAGGAGAAGCTGAGACTGTGGCCCTTCCCCTATTGACCGCCGACGAGGAGCCTGTCCGAGTAATGCTTGTAGCCAGCACTACTCGGACAGGCTCCTAGAGGGCATTCCGACGGCATGTTACTGTCCGGGCGGAAAAGCCGGACAGAGAACCGGCATCGACAACACAGCAACCAGGGAGCGCAATATCATGATACGCAAACTCGTGGCGGCCGCGTTGGGCACCGCGCTTGGGGTCTCGGCCCTGGCCGCCGGCACCGCCCAGGCGGCGGACCCGCAGTTCATCCCATCGCTGGTCTATCGAACCGGCCCCTATGCGCCGAACGGCATACCATTGGCCAACGGATTCGCTGACTACTTTGCCATGCTGAACGCCCGCGACGGCGGCATCGGCGGCGTACCGCTGCTGGTCGAGGAATGCGACACCGCCTACAACAACGATCGCGGCGTCGAATGTTACGAGCGGCTGAAGAACAAAGGCCCGACGGGCGCGGCCGTTTTTAATCCCTACTCGACCGGAATCACCTACGCGCTGATCGAGCGGGCGACGGCGGACAAGATTCCAATCGTCTCGATGGGCTATGGCCGCGCCGATGCCAGCGACGGCCGGGTGTTCCCGTATGTGTTCACCCTGCCGGCGACCTATTGGGCGCAGGCCGACGCCATGGTCACCTATATCGCCGGCGAAGAGGGCGGTTTCGACGAGCTGGCCGGCAAGACGATCGCGCTGGTCTATCACGACAGCGCCTACGGCAAGGAGCCGATCGCCACGCTGGAGGCGCTGGCCGAGCGCCACGACTTCACCTTCGAGACCTTCCCCGTCGCCCATCCCGGCCTCGAGCAACGCTCGACCTGGCTGACCATCGGCCGCCGGCTGCGCCCGGATTGGGTGCTGATGTGGGGCTGGGGGGTGATGAACTCGACCGCCATCAAGGAGGCGGCGGCGGTCGGCTATCCGATGGACCGCTTCATCGGCGTCTGGTGGTCGGGCGCCGAGCAGGACGTGCAGCCGGCCGGCGCTGACGCTGTCGGTTACAAGTCAGGTACGTTCCACGGTGCTGGCGCGGATTTCCCAGTACATCGGGATATCTTCACCTACGTTTATGATCGCGGCCAGGGTGCGACCGAGCGTGAGCTGGTCGGCGAGGTACTCTACAATCGTGCAATGATCAACGCGGTCCTGGTCTCAGAAGCGATCCGCACTGCCCAGGCGGTCTATGGCGAACGGCCGCTGACCGGCGAGGAGGTGCGCTGGGGCCTGGAGAACCTGAACCTGACGCAGGAGAAGATCGACGACCTCGGCCTGGCCGGCCTGTTGTCGCCGATCGGCTTGTCCTGCGCAGACCATGAAGGCGGCGGGCAGCTCCGAATCCAGCAATGGGACGGCGAGAAATGGTCCTTCGTGTCGGACTGGATCGAGCCGAACCGCGACGGTTTCCTGCGCACGATGTACGAAGGCTCGGCCGCCCAATACGCGGCGGAGAAGGGCATCGCACCGCGCGACTGCGCCAACTAGGCGCGAGACCGGACGGTGAGCGTCGAAACCGTCGACAGGCCGGCGCCGGAGCGGGGGGGCGCCACCGCCCCCCTGCTCGCCGTCAACAATGTCGAGGTCATCTACGACCACGTCATCCTGGTCCTGAAGGGCGTCTCGCTGGAGGTGCCGCCGGGCGGCATCGTCGCGTTGCTGGGCGCCAACGGTGCCGGCAAATCGACGACGCTGAAGGCGATCTCCAACCTGCTGCGCGCCGAGCGCGGTGAGGTCACCAAGGGCTCGGTGCAGTTCGACGGCGAGCGCGTCGACGGGCTGACGCCCAACGACCTGGTCACCCGCGGCGTGATCCAGGTGATGGAGGGGCGCCACTGCTTCGAGCATCTGACGGTCGAGGAAAACCTGATGACCGGCGCCTATACGAGGCGCGAGGGACGGCGGGCGGTGGCCGACGATCTGGAGAAGGTCTACGGCTATTTCCCGCGGCTGAAGGAGCGGCGGACGAGCCAGGCCGGCTATACCTCCGGCGGCGAGCAGCAGATGACGGCGATCGGCCGGGCGCTGATGTCGCGGCCGCGCATGATCCTGCTCGACGAGCCGTCGATGGGTCTCGCCCCGCAGCTCGTCGAGGAGATCTTCGAGATCGTCCGCCGGTTGAACGAGCGCGAGGGCGTCACCTTCCTGCTCGCCGAGCAGAACACCAACATCGCGCTGCGCTACGCCTCCTACGGCTACATCTTGGAGAACGGCCGGGTCGTGCTCGACGGCGACGCCGAGACCCTGCGCTCGAACGAGGACGTCAAGGAGTTCTACCTCGGCCTCGGCACCGCCGGCCGCAAGAGCTATCGCGACGTCAAGTTCTACAAACGCCGCAAGCGTTGGCTCTAGGGATAAGGGTGGCTCATGCATAAGAGCCGGCTCGGCGTCGTGGTGATCGACTGCGAAGGGGGCGATCTGGAGCAGGCCGCGAAATTCTGGAGCCGCGCCCTTGGCCGCGCGGTCGGCAAGGGCGATGACCGCTATGTCGATCTGGCCGGCCCCGACGGCGAATTGAGGGTGCTGCTGCAGAAGGTCGAGCATCCGAGCCGGGTGCATCTCGACATCGAGACCGACGATCTGGAGGCCGAGGTGGCCCGGTTGGAAAAGCTCGGCGCCAAGCGCATCGGCGCCGTCAAGCGTTGGGTGGTCATGGAGGCCCCGACCGGCCACCGCTTCTGCGTCGTCCGTCCGCAACGCCCGGATTTCGAGAGCGGCGCGATGGAATGGGTGGACGAATAGAGGCCACCCCGGCGATTGTGGGCCGCCTGCGGTATTGAGGGTAAATCAAACTGGTTCCGAGGGGAGGGCCGGCAATGACCGCCGCCGATGGCTACTATGACGCGCTGGAAACCCGCGATCCCGAGGCGCGGGAGGCGGCGCTGATGGCGGCGCTGCCGGAACAGGTGGCGCTGGCCAAGCGGCGGGCCTCCGCCTATTCCGCGCTGCTCGCCGATATCGAGCCGGAGGCGGTGACCAGCCGCGCGGCGCTGGCCCGGTTGCCGGTGACCCGGAAATCCGACCTGCCCGGCCAACAGGCCGAGAGCCCGCCCTTCGGCGGCTTCGCTTCGGTGGCGCCGGGCGAGATGCATCGCATCTTCGCCTCGCCGGGTCCGATCTACGACCCGGAGGGTCGCGGGCCGGGCGGGCAGGATTACTGGCGCACGGCGCGCGCCCTGTGGGCGACCGGGTTCCGCGCCGGCGACGTCGTCCACAACTGCTTCTCCTATCACTTCACCCCGGCCGGGGCGATGTTCGAGACCGGCGCCCACGCCATCGGCTGCGCGGTGGTGCCGGCCGGCGTCGGCAACCCCGAGCTGCAGGCGAAGGCGATCGCCCAGCTCCGCCCGCGCGGCTACGTCGGCACGCCGGATTTTTTAAAGATAATCCTTGAAAAGGCCGACGAGCTCGGCCTCGACTGCGGCACCCTCAACATCGCGCATGTGTCCGGCGGCCCCTATCTGCCGCAGCACCGGGACTCTTACGAAGCGCGCGAAATTGCCGTCTTCCAGAGTTACGGCACCGCCGATATCGGGGCGATCGCCTATGAGAGCCCGGCGCGCGAGGGGCTGGTCGTCGACGAGGGGGCGATCGTCGAGATCGTCCGCCCCGGCACCGGCGACCCGGTGCCCGAGGGCGAGGTCGGCGAGGTGGTGGTGACCGCCTTCTCCCGCGAATACCCGCTGCTGCGCTTCGCCACCGGAGACCTGTCGGCGGTGCTGGCCGGGCCCAGCGCGTGCGGCCGCACCAACATGCGCATCAAGGGCTGGATGGGCCGCGCCGACCAGACCACCAAGGTCAAGGGCATGTTCGTCCATCCCAGCCAGATCGCCGAGGTTCTGAGGCGCCATCCGGACGCCGCCAAGGCCCGGCTGACCGTCGACAGCCGCGACGGCGGCGACGCGATGACGCTGGCGGTGGAAGCCGCGGCCCCGAAGCCCGGCCTCGCCGAGGCGATCGCCGCCACCCTGCAGGCGGTGACCAAGCTGCGCGGCACGGTCGAGCTCGCCGCTCCCGGCGCGCTGCCGAACGACGGCAATGTGCTCGACGACATCCGCCGCTACGACTGAGATCGGGGGGCTCGGATGACCGTCCTGCTGAAGTTCTGCGGCGCCGCCGGCACGGTGACCGGCGCGTGCTATTGGGTGCGCCATCCAGGCGGCCAGTTCCTGGTCGATTGCGGCCTGTTCCAGGGCGCCAAGACCCTGAAGGAGCTGAACTACGGCGGCTTCCCCTTCGATCCCGCCAAGCTCGATTTCGTGCTGCTGACCCACGCCCATATCGACCATGCCGGGCTGGTGCCCAAGCTGGTCAAGCGGGGATTCGCCGGCCCGATCCTCGCAACCGAGGGCAGTCGCGATCACC
>JABDIP010000569.1 GCA_013003675.1 Inquilinus sp. | reverse complement strand
GACCTGCAATTCCTCGAATGACGCCCGCATCTTTTCGTCAAGCTCGTACTTATCGAGGCAGGTATCCATGATCGCGAATAATTCGTCCGGATGCAGCGGCTTGGTGAGGTAGTTGTAGGCGCCGCGCTGCAAGGCGGCGATTGCGGATTCGCGATCGGCGTTGCCGGTGATCATGATGCTCTGCAGGTTCGGGCGATATTCCTTCAAGGATTTGATCAGGTCCAAACCGCTGGTCTTGCCAAGCCGGATGTCGAGCAGGGCAAGCTGAGCGTCGAATTCCTTGATGACGGCGAACGCTTCTTCCTCGTTGTTCGCGGTCTTGACCTCGAAACCGCGGGTGCGCAGCACCTCGGCCAGCCCGTCGACCATGTCGACATCGTCGTCGACCGCGATGATGCGGCCCTTGCCGGAGGAAGAGGTCGTCGTCGAGGCGTGGCCGTATTCGCCGGACGGCATCGCCGTGGTCTTCACCGGCGGCGCCGCGTTCGGCTGCGACGGACGGGCGGCGGCCGAGGACACTTGCGGTGCCTCGGACGGCATCGGCGGTGCCTCGGAAGGCATCGGCATCGCCTCGGACGGCATGGGCTCATCGCCGGAAGGCATGCTCGGCTCGCCGATCGGCTCGCACGGCACGGTCAGCATATCGTCCTCGCCGTCGGCGGCGGCCATGCTGGCCTGTTCCGCTCCCGGCTGAGGCGACGACCCCGGATTGATATGGTCGAGGACCTCGAGGAGCTGGCCGGTGTTGAACGGCTTGGTCAGGATGCCGGCGGACAGGTTGCGCAGCTTGTCGATGGCGTCCGCCTGGTCCTGGCTGTAGCCGGTGACGACGACGGTCGGCAGTTCCCGGCCGCGCTTCTTCAACTCGTTGTAGACCTCGAGGCCGCTGATGACCGGCAGTTGCAGGTCGAGCACCAGGATGTCGATGCCGCCGGCAAGGACGGTATCCAGCGCCTGCTTGCCGGTCCGCGCGACCTGGACCCGGTAGTCCTTGTCCTTCAGGACCTCAACCACGTTGGCGGCAAAGTTCGGGTCGTCATCGGCGACCAGAACCATGCCATGCGACTGCACCCGCTCGACCGAGTCGAGCACTTCGTCCATGGAGACCGGCTTGTGCAACACCCCGTAGGCGCCGTTCTCGATCGCCTGATCGAGGAGCTGGGTCACGCTGTAGCCGGTCATCATGACGACCTTGGCGGTCGGCTTGATCTTGCGGATCTCCAGGAAGCTTTCGACGCCGTTCATGCCCGGCATCATCACGTCCATGAACGCGATGTCGAAATCCTGCTCCTTGAAGATGCGGATTGCCTGCTCGCCGTTGTATGCGACCTCGACCTCGTGGCCGTGCATGCGCAGCACGTCCGCCAAGCCCTCGGCCACGTCCCTGTGGTCATCGACGATGAAAATTCTCATTGATCTCTCCATCAGGGATGACTGGCTCAGGCCGCTTGCTCGGCGTCCGCCGAACCCGAACCCCTAGGCAGCCAGAGCAACACGTTGGTGCCATCGCCGGGCGTGCTGGTGATGTCGATGTCGCCGCCATGCTGGCGCATGATCTGGCGCACCGTGGGCAGGCCGAGACCGACGCCGAAGCTCTTCGTGCTGTACAGCGGCTCGAAGATCTTCTCCAGGATGTCGGCCGGGATGCCCGGGCCATTGTCCCTGAATTGGACCTCCAGACGATCGTCGGAAACGTTCGAGGTGGCCCTGAGCACGTGATCCTTCTCGCCGCCGGCCTGGTTCTCTTCGTTCATCGCCTCGCAGGCGTTGTTGAAGACGTTGATGATCACCCGGCGCAGACGGTCCTGGTCGAAGGCGATCTCCAGCCCCTGGGTCGAAACCTGGTTCTCGAAGGCGATACCCTTGGGCACCGACTGCTCGTCGAGCACCGAGGACAGCCAATCGTCGAACGGCACCGATTCGAGCGCCAGATCGGTGGTCCGGGTGAAGTCGAGCAACTCGGTGATGATGTTGTCGCAGCGGGTGATGCTGCGGTCGGCGCGTTCCAGGGCGCCCTCGACGCCGAGGCCCTTTTCCTTGGTGCGGCCGGAGATGAGGTAGATCGCCGTGCGGATGGCGCCGAGCGGATTGCGCAGCTCGTGCGACACCGTCGCGGTCAACTGACCGAGGGCGGCCAGCCGCTCGTTGCGCAGCAGATCGTGCTGGGCGGCGTGCAGTTCCTGGGTCCGTTCGTCGACGCGAAGCTCCAGCTCCTCATTCAGCTTCATGACCTCTTCGTTGGCCTTGTTCATGCCCGCGGTACGCTCTTCGACGCGCTGTTCGAGGCTTTCGTTCAGCCGCGTCATGCTTTCGTTGAGTCGGTAGAGCTGGTCGTTCGCCTTGGAGATCTGCTCGGTACGCTCTTCGACGCGCCGCTCCAGATCCTCGTTGATCGCCTTGACCGCCTCGTTGGCCTTGGCCAGTTCGCCGGTACGCTCTTCGACGCGTTTTTCGAGGTCGGTGTTCAGCCGCATGACCTCTTCTTCGGCGAAGGCCAACGAATCGTGGGCGGCCTGCACCGTGGAGAGCTGACGGTTCCGATCGGCGATGTTGCGGCGGATGATGTAGAGGAAAGAGACGACCAGGAAGCCCAGCATGGCGCCGGCGCCGAAGGTCGCCTGGCTGACTTCGTAGTTCAAGTATTCGGCGAGGCCGCTGGCGTCGACGTACACCTCGATGGCGCCGAGGAACCGGCCGTCGCGGACCACCGGAACATAGACCTCGGCGACGAATTCGCGACTGGTCGGTGTCGCCCCATCTTCTCCGGATCGGAACGCGTAGCGGCCTTCACGGCCGTCGGCGGTGTCGATGTTGACGACGATGTCTTCCGGGTGGTAGGGGACATCGCGGACGAACTCGACATAGGTCTCGCCCTGGCGGACGACATCGAAGAAGAAGGGATCGGTCTTGCGGCGGCCGAGATCGCCCGGCCGCGAGGCGACCACCACGATGCCGTCCGGATTGAAGAAGCGGTACCGATAGACGTTACCCG
>JABDIP010000563.1 GCA_013003675.1 Inquilinus sp. | reverse complement strand
CGGTGGTCTCCGTCGATCTCGATGCCATGGCGCCGACCCCGACGGTCGACGGCAAGGGCACCCATGGCGGCTATTGCGGGCCGGCGGTGAAGCCGATCGCGCTGCGCATGGTCGGCCAGATCGCCCGCGACCCGGAGTGCGCCGGGCTGCCGATCTCCGGCATCGGCGGCATCTCCGGCTGGCGCGAGGCGGCGGAGTTCATGGCGATGGGCGCCGGCCACGTGCAGGTCTGCACCGCCGCCATGACCCACGGCTTCAAGATCGTCGAGGACATGAACTCCGGCCTCGATAACTGGATGGACTCGAAGGGGCATCGCCGGCTCGCCGATTTCCACCGTCTGGCGGTGCCGAACTTCGTCGAGTGGCAGGATCTGAACATGAACTTCAAGACCATTGCCGCTATCGACCAGGATCTCTGCATCCAGTGCGGCAAATGCCACGTCGCCTGCGAGGACACCTCGCACCAGTCGATCGCCGCCCTGCGCACCGAGGCCGGCCGCCGCTACGAGGTGATCGACGAGGAGTGCGTCGGCTGCAATCTGTGCATGCATGTCTGCCCGGTCGACGACTGCATCACCATGCGCCCGGTCGACACCGGCCAGCCCTACGTCACCTGGAAGGACGACCCCCGCAACCCGCACCGCGAAGCGGCGGAGTGATCAGCGGAGGCAGCTAGGAGAGCCATGCACAACCTGACGATCAACGCCGAGCGGCTCTGGGAAACGCTGATGGAAACCGCCCGGATCGGCGGCACGCCGAAGGGCGGCATCAAGCGGCTGACGCTGACCGATCTCGACCGCGAGGTGCGCGACTGGTTCGTCGCCAAATGCGAGGCGGCAGGCTGCAGCGTTGGCGTCGACGAGATGGGCAATATCTACGCCCTGCGCCCGGGCAAGGACGACTCGCTGCCGCCGATCGTCTGCGGCTCGCACCTCGACACCCAGCCGACCGGCGGCAAATACGACGGCGTGCTGGGCGTGCTGGCCGGGCTGGAGGTGATCCGCACCCTGAACGATTCCGGCTATGAGACCAACCGGCCGATCATGGTGGTCGACTGGACCAACGAGGAGGGCTCGCGTTTCGCCCCGGCGATGATCAGTTCCGGCGTCTTCGGCGGCGCCTTCGATCTCGACTATGCCTATGGCCGCGCCGACCCGGATGGCGAGACCCTCGGCGCCGAGCTCGAGCGCATCGGCTACAAGGGCAAGGAGAAGATCGGCGAACGCGAATTCGGTGCCTTCTTCGAGCTCCATATCGAACAGGGACCGGTCCTCGAGGCCGAGGAGAAGACCATCGGCGTCGTCACCGACGCCCAGGGCCAGCGCTGGTACGAGCTGACGGTGAGCGGCCAGGAGAGCCATGCCGGCACCACGCCGATGCCGCTGCGCCGCGACGCCATGATGGGGGCGGCGAAGATGATTGCCGCGGTGCAGGAGATCGCCCTGCGGCACGCGCCGCACGCGGTGGGCACCGTCGGCATGGTCCGGGTCGAGCCGAACTCGCGCAACGTGATCCCCGGCGAGGTCTTCTTCACCGTCGACATCCGCCATCCCGACGACACGGTGCTGGCGGCGATGGACCGGGAACTCCGGGCCGCCTGCGGCCGGATCGCCGAAGCGGCGAAGCTGACCCTGGCAATGGAGCAGATCTGGCATTTCCCGCCGGTCGCGTTCGACGCCGACTGCGTGGCGGCCGTACGCCAGGCGGCGGAGGAGAGCGGCCACAGCCATCGCGACATCATCAGCGGCGCCGGCCACGACGCCTGCTATGTCGCCCGTGTGGCGCCGACCTCGATGATCTTCGTGCCTTGCGAGAACGGCATCAGCCATAATGAGATCGAGAACGCGACCTTCGACGACGTGGCGGCCGGGGCCAACGTGCTGCTGCGGGCCATGGTGGCGATGGCGAACGCCTGAATAGCGGCTGGGGATCGGGGCATGGCACGGACCGCCGAGGAAGCGGTGGCGGAAACAGCGGGCGTGGCGGTGTCGGGGACCGCGGCGCCGGTCGTCGAGGCCGAGCGCCTGACCCTGGTCTACGACACCGGCGACGTGCCGGTGACCGCGCTGCAGGACATCGACCTCGTCATCCGCCGCGGCGAGTTCGTCTCGCTGATCGGCCCGTCGGGCTGTGGCAAGACCACCCTGATGCGGGCGATCGCCGATCTCGAACAGCCGACCGCCGGCCGCCTGACCGTCCATGGCGGGACGCCGGAACAGGCCCGGCTCGACCGCGCCTATGGCTATGTCTTCCAGGCGCCGGCGCTCTACCCCTGGCGCAACGTCCTGCGCAACGTGCAACTGCCGCTGGAGATCATGGGCATGGCGGCGGCCGAGCGGCGCGAGCGGGCGGCGCGGTCGCTGGCGACCGTCGGGCTGGAAGGCTTCGAGCGCAAGTTCCCCTGGCAGCTTTCCGGCGGCATGCAGCAGCGCGTGTCGATCGCCCGGGCGCTCGGTTTCGAGCCGGACTTGCTGCTGATGGACGAGCCGTTCGGCGCGCTCGACGAGATCACCCGCGACAACCTCAACGTCCATCTGCTCGACCTGTGGAACCGGACCGATTTGACCGTCGTCTTCGTCACCCACTCGATCCCCGAGGCGGTATTCCTGTCCTCCAAGATCGTCGTCATGTCGCCGCGGCCGGGCCGGGTGCTGGAGGTGATCGACAGCGACCTGCCGCCACAGCGCGACCTCGACATCCGCGAGACGACCGGTTTCCTGAGAATCGCCCATGAGGTCCGCATGGCGCTGCGCGAGGGGCATTCCTATGACTGAGGGGCGGTCGAATCCGGCGGGACCTTTCCCCCTCACCCAACCCTCTCCCCTGTATGGACCGGGGACATGGTGGACAGGTGTTCGGGGACATGGTGGACACCTTTTGTCATTGTGCGTTGCCGAGGATGATGGTGGCAATGCGATGATGGGCGAGGCACACATCGAAGTGTCCGTCG
>JABDIP010000547.1 GCA_013003675.1 Inquilinus sp. | reverse complement strand
GGCGGCACCGGCGCCCGCTCCTGCATGCAGAACGCCGACAACTCGACGGCGCATACATCCTCGCCGCAAGTCATCGGCAACGCGCCATTGCTGGCGACGAGCCCGAGGATTTGCGGTTCAGCGGCTTGCGCTTGGCCGGCAGCCAGCCCGACCAGCACGGAAAGCGTCAAAACGGTCGCGGGGCGCCAACCCATGGCGGACCCTCCAACTCATTGATGCCTTGGAGCAGAAAATCGCACAAACCGGGTGTTCCGGTCAATTCTCGCGAGTCATATCCCCCGTTTCCCATCCGCCGGCGCCCCTTGCCGGCAGGGGGATGTAGAGGGGACAACGGCCGGTGCCGGGCTTTATTCCCGGATTTGTCGAAAACCTCCGATCGCCGCACGATGACGGGCTGGCGGACATCGGCATTGTGAATTGCGCCACCGGGCCGGCTTGGCTATCCAGACGCCGGGCCAACCGCGAGGTCACCATGAGCAAGGCGAAGCATTCCCCGGTCCATGTCGTCGGCGCCGGTCTGGCCGGCAGCGAGGCGGCGTGGCAGTTGGCGGAGGCCGGGATCCCCGTAACGCTGCACGAGATGCGGCCGGAGCGAATGACCGACGCGCACCAGACCGACGGCTTCGCCGAGTTGGTCTGTTCCAATTCGTTCCGCTCCGACGACAAGGATGAGAACGCTGTCGGGCTGCTGCACGAGGAAATGCGACGCTGCGGCTCGCTGATCCTGTCCAGCGGCGACGCCAACAAGGTGCCTGCCGGCGGCGCGCTGGCGGTCGACCGCGACGGATTCTCGCGCGCGGTCTCCGCGACGCTGGTGGCCCATCCGTTGGTCACCGTCGCCCGCGGCGAGGTGGCCGGCCTGCCGCCGGACGAATGGGACAGCGTGATCGTGGCGACCGGCCCCCTCACCTCGCCGGCCCTGGCTGAGGCGATTCAGCGGCTCACCGGCGAGAAGGAACTGGCCTTCTTCGATGCCATCGCGCCGATCGTATACAAGGAGTCCATCGACTTCGCGACGGCCTGGTTCCAGTCGCGCTACGACAAGGCGGGGCCCGGCGGCACCGGCGCCGACTACATCAATTGCCCGATGAGCCGGACGGAATACGAGGGCTTCATCGCCGCCCTGCTGGAGGCGCCGAAGACCGAGTTCAAGGAGTGGGAACAGGACACGCCCTATTTCGAGGGCTGTCTGCCGATCGAGGTGATGGCGTCCCGAGGCATCGAGACGCTGCGCTATGGGCCGATGAAACCCGTCGGCCTGACCGATCCGCACCGGGCCGAACGGCCCCATGCGGTGGTCCAGCTGCGCCAGGACAACGCGCTCGGCACGCTCTACAACATGGTCGGCTTCCAGACGAAGCTGAAATGCGGCGACCAGGCGCGCGTCCTGCGCATGATTCCGGGATTGCAGAACGCCGAATTCGCCCGCCTCGGCGGGCTCCACCGGAATACCTTCATGAACAGCCCGCGGCTGCTCGATGGTGCGCTGCGCCTGAAGGCGATGCCGAGGCTGCGCTTCGCGGGCCAGGTGACCGGTGTCGAGGGCTATGTCGAGAGCGCCGCGGTCGGCCTGCTTGCCGGGCGGTTCGCCGCCGCCCAGCGGCTCGGCCAGGATTTGACGCCGCCGCCGCCGACGACGGCGATGGGTGCGTTGCTGGCTCACATCACCGGCGGTGCGGAGGCGGAGACCTTTCAGCCGATGAATGTGAATTTCGGCCTGTTTCCGCCGCCGGAGACCAGCGGAAAGCGGCTCAAGGGGCGCGACCGCAAGCGGTTCCATACCAGTCGGGCGCTGGCCGATCTCGATGCCTGGCTGGCGCGCCTGCCCGCCGCCGCCTGACCCGGCGGCGCTCTCGGGCTATCGCCGCCCCAGCCAATTTGTGATATCCACCACGCTTCGGAGTCGCGCGCTTCCGCTCGGCGAATTCCGGTAAAATCGGGGAGTTGAGATGGCAAACATCCTGCAAAACCTGCAATCGACGGTGATCGCCGGATTCGTCCTGACGCTGGTCATGATTGCGATCGTCTTTGGCATCCACGCCGAGGGGCTCGGGCTCGATACCGCTTGGTGGATGTTCCTGTTCCGCTGGTTCCACGTGCTAAGCGGCGTGATGTGGATCGGTCTGCTGTGGTATTTCAATTTCGTCCAGATCCCCAACATGGCGAAGATCCCGGACGAGCAGAAGCCGGCGATCGGCAAGGTGATCGCGCCGGCGGCGTTGTGGTGGTTCCGCTGGGGCGCGATGGCGACCATCGTCACCGGCCTCATCCTGGCCGGCCTCAACAACTATCTGGTCGAAGCGCTCCTGCTCGGCTTCGTCGACGGCGTCGCCAAGCACACCGCGATCGGCATCGGCATGTGGCTGGGCACGATCATGTGGTTCAACGTCTGGTTCGTGATCTGGCCGAACCAAAAGAAGGCGCTCGGCATGGTCGATGCCGATGCCGACTCCAAGGCCAAGGCGGCGCGCACGGCGATGCTGTTCTCCCGCACCAATACTCTGCTGTCGATCCCCATGCTCTACGCCATGGTCTCGGCGCAGAACCTGTTCTAGCCAGTACCAGGGTCGCCTGCTCGGGCGGTCGATCACGATCGCCCGAGCAGCGCACGCCACAACAACCCCGCTATCCGCAACGGTCGTGTCCGCTGGACCGCGGGCGCGAAAACGTTGTAGCCAGCCCGTCGCAGCACCTTCAGATGCCCCGCGGTCAGCGCCGCCTGCAAGCGCAGCGGCGTTGCCGAGCGCTGTAGCGACCCGGCGATTTGTCGGGCGGTTTCCAGATGCCGCCCGGCCGCCTCGCAAACAGACGCCACCACCCGCGCGAGGCCGTCATGCGGCCGCAAGGCGAAGACGTCCGCCCCGGCCACATCCGCTTCGGCCATCAGATCCGCCGGCAGATAGAGACGGCGCTGCCGGGCGTGAAACGGGACCGCCCGCGCTATCCCGGTGAGTGCCGTCGCCGTGCCGAGGGCATTGGCGAAACCCTCCCCGTCGCTCGAGGGTTCGGTGGCAAGAACCGCGTATGCCAGCAAGACAAGCGGTACCGAGGTTTCGACGGCATAGGCCTCGAGCGCCGCGAAATCGGCCGGCGGCCGATCCTCCAAGTCGAATTCCCGGACGACCAGCAGTCGCTCGAACTGCCGCCGATCGAGCCGGTGTCGCTCGACAGCCTTTGCCAGCGGCATCATTACCTCATGCCGGCGCACCTCGCCGCGAAACATCTCGTCGAGGGCGTCACGCCACCATTGCAGGCGAATCTGCCCCAGCAGCGGCTCGGTCACCACCTCCCTGGTCTTGGCGATTTCCAGGTTGAACGCGGCCAGGGCGAACAGCGCCTCGCGCCGGTCGGGCGAGGCGAACAAAGCCGTCAGGTAGCGATCGGAATCGTACTGCCGAATCAACCGGCCGCAGGGTGTGAGCCGGTCGTCAATGCCGGGCATGCCCGCCCACGACGGATGTCATCCCAGGGCTCACAACGCGATCAGCGCCGCGGCCACTCCCCGGCCTTCGGACACCAGCACGTTGTAGGTGCGGCAGGCGGCGGCGGTGCTCATGCTGTCGGCGCCAATGCCGGCCGCCCGAAGCCGCGCGGTTAGGGATGTCGGCAGTTGCACCATGCGTTCGCCGCAGCCGATCAGCACGACGTCGACCGGCGGATCGGCGTCGATCACCGGGGCCAGCACCGTCTCGCTCAGCGCGGCGGGGTCGGAAACCGGCCAGGGCAGGGTTCGCTCGGCAAAGACCAGGACCGAGCCCTGGACATCCCGGCCCGCCACCCGGAATCCGCCGGGCCGATAGGCCTCCACCATCTGCCGGGCGCCGGAACCGAGGGGGATGACTTCCATGGCCGGCCGGGGCCGCCCCTACTCCGCGGGGTCGGCGGCAGCCTTCCCGCCGGTGTCCCCTTCGCCCGCCGCGGCCGGCCGCAGCTTCACGTAGAGCAGCAGCGGCACGGCGACATAGATCGACGAATAGGTGCCGATGACGACGCCCCAGATCAGCGCCAGGGAGAAATCGCGGATCACCGCACCGCCAAAGGCATAGAGCGCGACCAGGGCGAGCAATGTCGTCAGGCCGGTGATGGTCGTCCGTGACAGCGTCTCGTTCAGGCTGCGATTGAGGATCTCGACCAACGGCGCCTTCTTGTAGCGCCGCAGGTTCTCCCGCACGCGGTCGAAGACGACCACGGTGTCGTTGATCGAATAGCCGGCGATCGTCAGCAGCGCCGCCACGGTGGCCAGATTGAACTCGTGCTGGATCAGCGCGAACAGGCCGATGGTGGTGACGACGTCGTGGGTCAGGGCGATGACGGCGCACAGGCCGAACTGGATCTCGAAGCGGAACCAGATGTAGAGCAGGATGCCGCCCATCGCCAAGACCACGGCAAGGATGCCGGCCTCGATCAGTTCCTGGCCGACGGTCGGCCCGACGAATTCGGTCCGCCGATAATCGAAGCCCGGCCCCAGCGCCTCCTGGACCGCGGCGATGGCGGCGATCTGCTCGTCCTCCGCGCCCGGCTGGCGCTGGATGCGGATCAACACATCCGTCTCGGCACCGAATTCCTGCAACGAGACTTCGCCGAGGCCAAGGCCGCCGAGCGTGGTCCGCATCTGGCCGATATCCGCCGCCTGTTCGCTGCGGACCTCCATCAGGATGCCGCCGCGGAAATCGATGCCGAAATTGAGGCCGAGCACCGCCACCAGGACGATCGAGGCGAGCACCAGCAGGCCGGACAGCCCGAAGGCAAGCCGCCGCGGACCGACGAAATCGATCCGCGTACCGGCCGGGATCAGGCGCAGGGGTCGGAACATGGGTCTTCCCTTTGCCTAGATCGGGATCGCCGTCGGCCGCGTGCGGCGCAGCCAGGTGACGACCATCAGGCGGGTCAACATGACGGCGGTGAACATCGAACTCAGAATGCCGATGCTCAACGTCACGGCAAATCCCTTCACCGGCCCCGACCCCAGCGCGAACAGGAGAATCGCGGCGATCAGCGTGGTCAGGTTGGAGTCGATAATGGTGGTCAGGGCCCGGCCGTAGCCGGCATCGATCGCCGAGATCGGCGAGCGCCGGTTGGCGATCTCCTCGCGGATGCGCTCGAAGATCAGCACATTGGCGTCGACCGCCATGCCGACCGTCAGCACGATGCCGGCGATGCCGGGCAACGTCAGCGTCGCCTGCATCACCGAGAGGACCGCCAGCAGCAGCGCCAGGTTCACGAACAGCGCCAGGACCGCCATCAGGCCTAACAACCCGTAGCCGACGATCATGAACACGACGACCAGAGCCAGGCCGATCACCGAGGCCACCTGGCCGGCGGCGATGCTGTCGGCGCCCAGCCCCGGGCCGACCGAGCGCTCCTCGATGTAGCTGAGGTCGGCCGGCAATGCCCCGGCTCGCAGCAGCAATGCCAGATCGTTCGCCGTCTGCACGGTGAAATTGCCGGTGATGATGCCGTTGCCGCCAGGGATCGGACCTTGGATCACCGGCGCGCTGATCACCTCGCCATCGAGCACGATGGCGAGCCGTTTGCCGACATTGTCGCGCGTGGTATTGGCAAACCGCCGGGCGCCGGCGGAATCGAAACGGAAGCTGACGACGGGCCGGTTCTCGGAAACCGTTGCCTGGGCATCGATCAGGTTCTCGCCGCTGACCTGGACCTGGCGCCGCACCACGTATTGGGCCGACGGCGCCCCGCTCGGCTGCTTCTCGATCGACGGCAGCAGGATCGATCCGGGCGGTGCGGGCCCGCCCGGCGGGGCGGTTTCGTCGAGCAGGAAGAAATCCATCTTCGCGGTCGGGCCGATCACCTCCTTCAGCCGCTGCGGATCGGACGCGCCCGGCACCTGCAGGAGGATACGGTCGTCGCCCTGGCGCTGGATGATCGGTTCGGTGGTCCCGAACTCGTCGACCCGGCGCCGGATGACCTCGATCGCGCGGCCGACGACATCGGTGCCGATCTCGGCTACGACGGTCTCGGGGAAACTGATTGCGACGCGCCCGGATGCCGGGTCGATCGTGACATCGACCTGCTCGTCGATGTCCTCGACGATGTCGCGGACCCGGTTGGCATCGCCGATGTCGCGGAGTTGGGTGACGACGGCGCCGCGCTCGACCCCAAGCCCGCCGGTATAGCCGATGCCGGCGCTGCGCAGCGCCGGGCGCAGGCCCTGCTCGAGCGCCTCGAGGCGCTTTTCGATGACCTCCTCGAACTCGACGCGGATCAGCAGGTGCGACCCGCCCTGCAGGTCGAGGCCGAGATTGACCTGGTGGACCGGCAGCCAGCCCGGCATGTCCTCGGCCCAGATCGCCATTTCACGACGGTCGAGCAGGTTGGGGGCGGCGTAGAGCAGACCCAGCGCGGAAATCGCGAGGATCAGCACGATCTTCCACTTGGCGAAATGGACCATGTCAGTCTATCGCGGCTGATGGGGCCGGCGCGGCGGCTATTTCTTGCCGGTCAGCTTGTTGAGCAAGCCGCCGGACGCGCCTTCATCCTTGCTCGCCGTCGCAGCCGTCTCCGTCTTCGCGGGCTCGGTCTTCGACAGCACCGAACTGATGGTCCCGCGCAGCACCTTGACGCGGACATTCTCGGCGAGTTCGACGGTCAAATGGTCTTCCTGATCGACCTTGGTGATGACGCCGATGATGCCGCCGCCGGTGACCACCCGGTCACCGCGACGCAGTGCCGCCAACATCTGCTGGTGCGTCTTCATCTTTTTCTGCTGCGGACGGATCAGCAGGAAATAGAAGACCGCGATCATCAGGATGATCGGCATCAACGTGCCGAAAATGTTCTGCTGCTCCAAGTTTCCGACTCCCATGCGCCGGATCTCGGGCGAGCCGGTCCGGTGCGTTCTTTCGTTAGACGCGCGGACTATACTGGCCCGCCCCTCCAATGCAATCGAAACCCTGCCTTTCCGGCCATCTCGACCGCTGGGAATGCGCTTCTCCCCCTGCTAGGCTTCGATCTCGCGCGGCCGATGGCCGCCGTCCAGGCAAATGGGTATGAGGCGTGGCCGGCAAGAATGACGACTTGAACGCGCTGCTCGGCCGGGTCGCCGAGGCGCTGGAGCGCCTGGCGCCGCGGCCCGAGCCGCCGGCCGACCTGGCCGCGGCGGATGCCTTCACCTGGCATGCGGAAGGCGACCGGCTGATGC
>JABDIP010000069.1 GCA_013003675.1 Inquilinus sp. | reverse complement strand
CTGATGATCTGCGCCGTGCTCAAGTCGATCTTCGCGCTGAAGATGTTCGACCAGATCTACACCCTGACCCAGGGCGCGCCGGTACCCAGACGCTGGGCTACTACATCTATTTCACCGCGCAGAAATACAGCGACGGCTCCGGCGCCGCCGCCATGTCGGTGCTCCTGATCGTGCCCATGGCGGTGATGGCCTGGCTCTATATGCGCCTCGTCTTCCGCCGCGATTGATGGACGAGACCATGAATCGGGGCAGAAGCAGGCTTTGGGATATCGCCACGACGGCACTGGTGATCCTGTCGGGCGTGTTCATCCTGTTGCCGATCCTCTGGGTGTTCCTGACCGCGTTCAAATCCGAGATCGACGTCTACGATCTGTCGCTGCTGTTCAAGCCGACAGTGAAGAACTTCAGGGAGATCTTCAGCAATCCGCAGTTCAAGCTCGGCCAGGCGCTGGGCAGTTCGCTGATCGTCGCGTTCTCGACCATCGCCATCGCGATCCCGGTCTCGACGCTGGGTGCCTACGGCTTCGCCCGGTTCCGGATGATCGGCGGCAGGCTCGCCTTCTTTTCCGTGCTGGCCACGCAGTTCGTGCCGGCGGTGGTGATCATCATCCCGTTCTTCCTGCTGGCCCGCGACCTCGGGATGCTCGACCGGCACGTCACCCTGATCGTCATAAATCTCGCCATCGTCACGCCCTTCGCGATCTGGATGATCATGGGCTTCATCGAGGGCATCCCGCTCGACACCGAGGAATCTGCGATGGTGGACGGGGCCGGCCGTTGGCGGGTCATCCGCGACATCGTCATCCCGATGGCCGCACCCGGGATCATCACCGCGGCGATCTTCTCGTTCATCCTGTCGTGGAACGAGTTCCTGTTCGCCCTGATGATCTCGCAACAGGATCTGCGCACTTGGCCGATCACCCTGGCGCTGTTCTCCGACGAGCAGGGCGTGCGCTGGGAATACCTCTCCGCGGCCGGGGTGATTGCGATGGCGCCGATGTTCGTCCTGGCACTGCTGATCCAGAAGCACTTCGTCAAGGGCATGACCATGGGGGCGGTCCGCTGATGTCATCGATCCGGTTGCAGAACATCAACAAGCGTTTCGGCGCGTTCCATGCGGTGAAGGACTTCTCCCTCGACGTGCCGGAGGGCGAGTTCCTGGTCCTGCTCGGCCCGTCCGGCTGCGGCAAGACCACCACCATGCGCATGGTCGCGGGGCTGGAGGAAATCTCCGAGGGCGATCTGCTGTTCGACGATCAGCGGGTCAACGAGCTGCTGCCCAAGGACCGGGACATCGCCATGGTGTTCCAGAATTACGGCCTCTACCCGCATATGACGATCAAGGAGAACATCTCCTATCCGCTGCGCCTGCGCGGCACGCCTGTCGCCGAACGTGACGAGCGGGTGGCTCGGGCCGCCAAGCGGGTCGAGTTGACCGAGTTGATGGATCGGCGGCCCAAGGCGCTGTCGGGCGGCCAGCGTCAGCGGGTCGCCCTGGCCCGGGCGCTGGTCCGCGAGCCGCGCGTCTTCCTGATGGACGAGCCGCTGTCCAACCTGGACGCCAAGCTGCGGGTCACCATGCGGGCGGAGTTGAAGCATCTGCACCACGAGCTCGGGGTGACGACGATCTATGTCACCCACGACCAGATCGAGGCGATGACCCTGGCCGATCGGGTCGTGGTCATGAGCCATGGCGAGATCATTCAGGTCGGAACGCCGGAGCAGATCTACAATGAGCCGGCCAATCTGTTCGTCGCCGGATTCATCGGCTCGCCGGCCATGAACCTCATTCATGGCGCGATCGAGGATGGCACCTTCGTCGCTCCGGGGGTGCGCGTGCCGGGCGTCGCCACCGGGTCGCGCGACAGGGTCGTGCTGGGGGCGCGGTGCGAGGATCTGGACCTGTGTGAGCCGGACGACGGCGCGCATCTCTCCGGCCCGCTGTTCTCGCTGGAACTGCTCGGCGAGACGACCCAGGCGACGGTCCGCCTTCCAAATCGGGATTCGGTCGTCATCAAGGGGTCGAAGGATTACCGCGAGGCGATCGACACGCCGATCGGCGTTCGGTTCGATGTCGGCAAGACCTACTTCTTCGACGGAACCAGCGAACAGCGGATCAGCCTCTGACCCTCCCCGGGAGTTTCACATGACCAAGATCCTCACCACCCATGTCGGCTCCCTGCCGCGCAGCCAGCGGACCGTCGACTTCGTTTTCGCGCGGGAGCGGGGCGAAGCCTACGACCGCGATGCCTTCGCCACCTGCATGGCCGAGGAATGCGCCGAGACCGTCGGCAAACAGGTCGCCGCCGGCATCGACATCGTCTCCGACGGCGAGACCTCGAAGATCTCCTACGCGACCTACGTGAAGGACCGCTACACCGGGTTTTCCGGCGACAGCCCGCGCAACGCGCCGGCCGATCTGAAACTGTTCCCGAGCTTCCTGGAGCGGCTGGCGAAGGCCGGCGGCACGCCGCAATACGCGCGGCCGAACTGCACCGGACCGGTCGCCGCGAAGGACGACACCGATCTGCGGGCCGATATCGCCAACCTCAGATCCGGCATGACGGCGCACGGGGCGCGGCGCGGTTTCATGAACGCGGCCTCGCCGGGCGTCATATCGCTGTTCCTGCCGAACCGGTTCTATCCGACCCGGGAGGCGTATCTCGGGGCGCTGGCGGAGGCGATGAAGCCGGAATACGAGGCGATCGTCGCGGCCGGGCTCGATCTGCAACTGGACTGTCCGGACCTCGCCCTGTCACGCCACATGCTGTTCGCCGATCTTTCCGACAGCGATTTCGTCAGGATCGCCGAAAGCCATGTCGAGGTGCTCAACCATGCCCTGCGGGACATCGACCCGGCGCGCGTACGGGTGCACATCTGCTGGGGCAACTACGAAGGGCCGCATGTCTGCGACGTTTCCATGGATGCCGTGTTCGGGGTGTTGATGAAAGCCCGTGCGCAGTACGTCCTGTTCGAGACCTCCAACCCGCGCCACGGGCATGAGTGGACCGTGTTCCGCGACCGCCGATCGGAGATCCCGGACGACAAGGTGCTGGTCCCCGGCGTGATCGACAGCACGACCAATTTCGTCGAGCACCCGGAACTCGTCGCCCAACGCATCGGACGATTCGTAGACATCGTCGGTGCGGAACGGGTCGTCGCCGGGTCCGATTGCGGGTTCGGGACCTTCGCCGGATTCGGCGCCGTCGACCCCGCCATCGCCTACGCCAAACTGGCGGCCCTGGCCGAGGGCGCGGCGCTGGCCGGCGAGCGGGTGTGACACCGCTCGTCCTCCTGCCCGGCATGATGTGCGACGCGCGGCTGTTCGCGCCGCAGATCGCCGCATTGTCGGCAGCGAGGACCATCGTGGTCGCCGCGATCACCGGGGCGGACAGCATCGCGGCGCTGGCGGCCGGAGTGTTGGCCGAGGCACCGCCGCGTTTCGCCCTCGCCGGCCTCTCCATGGGCGGCATCGTGGCGATGGAGATCCTGCGCCAGGCGCCGGAGCGGGTCGAGCGGGTCGCGCTGCTCGACACCAATCATCTGGCCGAGGCGCCGGAGCGCCAGGCGCTGCGCGGACCGCAGGTCGACCGGGTCTTCCGGGGCGAGTTGCGCAAGGTTCTGATCGAGGAGATGAAGCCGCTCTATCTGGCGCCGGAGAACCGGTCCGACGAGCGCATTCTGGGCTGCGCGCTCGACATGGCGGTCGATCTCGGACCGGCGGTTTTCGCCCGCCAGTCCGAAGCGCTACGGACCCGCACGGACCAGAGCGCGACGCTATGCGCCAGCCGGATCCCGGCCCTGGTGCTTTGCGGCGCGCATGACACGCTGTGCCCGGTCGAGCGCCATCGCCAGATGGCCGCGCTGCTGCCGCGGGCGCGGATCGAGATCATTGCCGGTGCCGGACACCTGTCGACTCTTGAACGGCCAGAAGAAACGACCGAGGCGCTGCGCCGCTGGCTCGCCATGGACCCGCAATAGCCGGTTGCGGGCGCCGGCTTCGATCACTGTATTTCAGGCCGCCAGGGTTGGCCCGCTCCGGGCTATGCGTTCGCCGCGAGCAATGACGCATTGCCGCCGGCGGCGGTGGTGTCGATGGAGACATGTCTTTCGACGACACACCGTTCCGCCAATTCCATCCCGGTGACGAGCGGGATCAGCGGGCCGTGGCGCGCCGCCAGCGCCTGTCTCGCGGCCTTGAGGTCATCGACCTCGCTCCAGAGCGCGACGCCATCGAAGCCCCTCAGCGTGGTGAGATGGGCGCGGTCGAGGACGCCGGAAAGGGTGTCGTCGCCGACGGTGCCCGGGGCGATGGCGAGCGCCGAACATCCCTGGCTTCGGGCGATCTCCGCCTGCTGCTCGGCGTCTTTCGCGGTCGGGCCGAGACACAGGATCAGGCCTCGGGGATAGAGCGAAAACCGGTTGGATTCGCCGGTCGGGCCGGGAAGGTCGATGCTCTCCAGCCGGTCGGACCTTGCCGGCTCCGCCGCGTCGAGCGCGGCTTGCACTGCGTCGCGGTCCAGTGCATCGCCGCCGGTAACCGGATGACGCGGTTCGTCACCCTTGGTGAACCTGGGCACATAGTGGGGACCGCCGGCCTTCGGCCCGGTGCCGGACAATCCCTCGCCGCCGAAGGGCTGCGAGCCGACGATCGCGCCGATCTGGTTCCGGTTGATGTAGATGTTGCCGACCTTGAGACGGGTCGTGATCTGCTCCACCCGGTCGTCGATGCGCGAATGGAGCCCGAACGTCAGGCCGTAGCCGCTTGCATTGATGGCGTCGACGACCCCGTCGATCTGGTCCGCCCGGAACGTCGCGATATGGAGGACGGGGCCGAAAATCTCCTCCGCCAGATCCTCGATACCGCCGACCCTGATGGCGGCCGGCCCGACGAAATGACCGGTCTCGGGCGCATCGAGCTGCTTCAGCAGCCGGCCATCGGTCCTCGCGGTTTCGATATGGGCCAGGATTTCGCGTCTGGCGGTGCCGCTGATCACCGGACCGACATCGGTCGCGAAGCTCCAGGGGTTTCCGACCGCCAGCTCATCCA
>JABDIP010000530.1 GCA_013003675.1 Inquilinus sp. | reverse complement strand
GATCGGGCGCGGGGAGCACCGGCGGCGGGTGCGCCCCTACTCCACCACCACGGCGGTGCCGGCGGCGGCGACCATCAGCATGCTGCCGCCCTGGCCGACGGTCTCGTAGTCGAGGTCGACGCCGATTACGGCGTTGGCGCCCGCGTCGCGGGCCTGCTGAACCATCTCGGCGAGCGCCATGTCCTTGGCGCGGCGCAACTCCTCCTCATAGGCCGCGGACCGGCCACCGACGATGTCGCGGATGCCGGCGAACAGATCCTTGAAGATATTGGCGCCAAGGATCGCCTCGCCGGTGACGACGCCCTTGTAGTCCGTGATGGTGCGGTCCTGCAGGGTGGCGGTGGTGGTGACGAGCATGGGATGTCCTCGTTGGCTGTTGGCTGTTGGCTGTTGGCTGTTGGTTCGCAGGATTGCGGCAAATGCGGTCGATGCCAATGGCGAATGGCAAACAGCTAATTGCCAAGAGCCGGAATCCAATCCGACCCGGCCCGGCGGCCGTATAGAACCCGTCCGACAGATGAGGCCGCCCGTGATCCACCTTAAGGCTTATGTCGCCACCCTGGTGCTTTTCCTCGGCATCGACGCCCTGTGGCTGGGCGTGGTGGCGCGCGGCTTCTACGCCTCGCAGCTCGGGGGCCTGATGCGCGAGCAGCCCAACATGGTGGCGGCCGGCGGGTTCTACCTGTTCTATGTCGCCGGGATCGTCTTCTTCGCGGTGGCGCCGGCCCTGGCCGCCGGCTCGTGGAAGATGGCGGCGTTGAACGGGCTGCTGCTCGGCCTGATCGCCTATGGCACCTACGACATGACCAATGTCGCGACGCTGAAGGGCTGGCCGGTCACGATGAGCCTGGTCGACATGGCCTGGGGCGGCGCGCTGACAGCCGCTTCGGCGGCCGGCGGCTATGCGATCGCCCGCGCCCTGAGCTAGCCTCGCCGGCGCCATTGCCCCCGGACAACATCGGCGATGACGGGGCGATGCGCCGCCCCTACCCTGCTTCATGCGGCATCCAAGGCAGATCGGTGCGTCGCCGGCCGCGTTCCGGGGCAGAGGGAGCATGCGGATGGATATCGACGCGTTTCGCCGGCAGGCCCATGGCATGGTCGACTGGATGGCCGAGTATCTGGAGACCGTCGAGCGCTATCCGGTGCGCGCCCAGGTCGTGCCCGGCGAGATCGCCGCCCGGCTGCCGACGGCACCACCGGCCGGGCCCGAGCCGATGGAGCGGATCTTCGCCGACTTCCAGGCCGACATCCTGCCCGGCATCACCCATTGGCAGCACCCCAGCTTCTTCGCCTTTTTCCCGGCCAACGCCTCGCCGCCCTCGGTGCTGGCCGAGATGCTGACGGCGACGCTCGGCGCCAACTGCATGCTGTGGCAGACCTCGCCGGCCGGCACCGAGCTGGAAACCCGGATGATGGAGTGGCTCGGCCGGATGATCGGCCTGCCGGACGGCTTCTACGGGGTGATTCAGGACACCGCGTCCAGCGCCTCGCTCTGCGCCCTGCTGACGGCGCGCGAGCGGGCGACCGGCTGGCGCGCCAACGAGGCCGGGCTCGGCGCGCTGGGTGCGGAGGGGGTGCGGCTGGCCGCCTATGTCTCGGAGGAGGCGCATTCCTCCATTGAGAAGGACGCGATGATCGCCGGCTATGGCCGCGAGGGCTTGCGCAAGATCGCCGCCGGCGACGATTTCGCGATGCGGGTCGACGCGCTGGAACAGGCGGTCGCGGCGGATCTGGCGGCCGGCATCACGCCCGCCTGCGTGGTCGCCACCCTGGGCACCACCGGGGTCGGCGGCATGGACCCGCTGCGCCCGATCGCCGAACTCTGCCGCCGCCACGGCATCTTCCTGCATGTCGACGCCGCCTGGGCCGGCAGCGCCCTCATCCTGCCCGAGCATCGCGGCATGATCGACGGCGTCGAGCTGGCCGACAGCTTCGTCTTCAACCCGCACAAATGGCTGTTCACGAATTTCGACTGCTCGGCCCATTTCGTTCGCGACCCGGAGGCGCTGACCCGAACCCTGTCGGTCACGCCGCTCTATCTGCAATCCCGCGAGACCGGCCAAGTGATCGACTACCGCGACTGGGGCGTGCCGCTCGGCCGCCGCTTCCGGGCCTTGAAACTATGGTTCGTGATCCGCGCCTATGGCGTTGAAAAACTGAAGACAATGATCGCCGACCACATCGCCTGGGCCGGCGAGCTGTCGGAGCAGATCGCCGCCGCGCCCGACTTCGAACTGATGGCGCCGCTCTCCCTCGGCCTGGTCAATTTCCGCTATCATCCCGCCGGGCGGGACGACGAATCTGCCCTCGATGCCCTCAACCAACGCCTGCTGGAACAGCTCAACGACAGCGGCCGCCTCTACCTGACCCAGAACCGCGTCAAGGGCCGCTACGCCATCCGCTTCTCCATCGGCCAGACCGCGACGACGCGGGCGCATGTGCAGCGGGCGTGGGGCGTGATCCGGGAGGCGGCGGCGGCGAGCGGCTGAGCTCCGATTTAGGAGCGATGGCGACCGCGCGGCTGGATTGACACGATGACAGCGGAGGAGAGCACCAATGACCCATGCCAAGGCCTATGCCGCCACTCTGATCCTGTTCGTTGCGATCGATGCCCTGTGGCTGGGGGTCGTCGCGCGGGATTTCTACCTGTCGCAGCTCGGCGCCATCATGAGCGCACAGCCCAACGCGGTCGTGGTCGGCCTGTTCTATCTCGGCTATGCCGCCGGCATCGTCTTCTTCGCCGTGGCGCCGGCGCTCGCCAAAGGTCTATGGACCATGGCGGCGCGCAACGGGGCGATCCTCGGGCTGATGGTCTATGGCACCTACGAACTGTCCAACTTCGCGATGCTGCCCGGCTGGCCGCTACCGGTCACCCTGATCGATCTGGTGTACGGCACGGCGGCGACCGGCATAGCGGCGGGCGGCGGGTTTGTCATCGCCCGGAAGCTAACGTAGCCGGCAACGGTCTCAACACCGGCACCCGACGGCGCGATCCGGGATCGCGCCGTTTCCGGGTTCAGGCGGCCGCCGGATGCCAGCCGGCATCCGCCCAGATTTCGCCGCTCACCGCCTGGTTCGTGATCATGAAGCAGATCGCGTCGGCGATTTCCTCGGGCTTGATCAGGCGCCCCAACTGTGTGTCGGGAAGCACGTGCTTGGCGACGTATTCCTCGCCCATCGCCTGCAGGATCGGCGTATCGGTGAAGCCCGGATGAATGATCGAGCACCGCACGCCATGGAAGATGGCTTCCTTCATCAAGGTCGATGCCGCGCCTTCGAGCGCCGCCTTGGCCGAGGCATAAGAGATCTGGCCCTTGTTTCCCTGCGAAGCGACGGAACCGATGAAGACGATCGCCCCTTCCATATTCTGGGCCGGCCCCCACTTGCCCAGGCCGCGTTTGAACCGGCTTTCGCTCATGCGGCCGATCATTTCCATCGCCCAATAGATCGGCGCGATGTAGTTCACCTCGGTGACCAGCCGGAAGGTCTCCTCGGGATACAGATTGGCCTTTCCCGTTTCCTTGTCGATCTTGACCGCCAAGGCGTCGCGGACGATCCCCGCCGCCGGCACGCAGATGTTGACCTGACCGTAGGCCGCGCAGATTTCGTCATAGACCCCGCGGCGGAATTCCGAATCCGTGGTGTCGCCCTGATAGGCCTTCGCAACCTCACGGCCCGCTTCGCCATTGATGCGGTCCGCCGCGGCGACGACGCCATCGTCGAGATCGACCATGGCCACGTGGCTGGCGCCACGCTTGACGAGTTCTTCACAGACCGCGCGACCGATGCCGCCAGACGCACCGGTTACGACAGCGACTTTGTCATTGATTTTCATGATTTTTCTCCGATCTTGGCCAAGTCCGTCCGCCCATGTCGAAAAGCTGTCGGGACGCCCAACCAAAGTACAAACATTATAGCGATTTTTGTGCAGTGCAGCAAGGAATTTTGCGCCGCACAACGGCGGCGCCGTCGCGTCTCAACCGCAGATACCAAGCGCCTGAGGTTCTGCACGTCGCTGTCTGTGGGGGCTCATCCCCGGCGCCCCCATCGTTGGCGCCGTCAACACCGGACCGATGCCAAGCTAGCGTTGCCGGCGGACCTCCTCGATCGCCATCAGCACCCGTTCCGGCGTCGCCGGGGCGTCCAGGCGCGGCGAAGCCTTGTGCCCGGTTGTCGCCGCCACCGCGTCCTTCAGGGCCAGGAAGGCGGAAATTGCCAGCATCAGCGGCGGCTCGCCGACCGCCTTGGAACGGTGGATCACGTTCTCCCGGTTCGGGTGGCCGTGCGCCAGAGTGACGCGGAACGAGGTCGGGATGTCGCCGGCGGTGGGGATCTTGTAGGTCGAGGGGGCGTGGGTGCGCAGGTGGCCCCTGTCGTCCCACCACAGCTCCTCCGAGGTCAGCCAGCCATAGCCCTGGACGAAACCGCCTTCGATCTGGCCCAGGTCGATGGCCGGATTGATGCTGTCGCCGCAATCGTGAAGGATGTCGCCCTGGGTCAGCCGGTGCTCGCCGGTCAGGGTGTCGACCATCACCTCGCTGACCGCCGCGCCATAGGCGAAATAGTAGAATGGCCGGCCGCGCCCGGCGTCGCGGTCCCAGGCGATCTTCGGAGTCTTGTAGAACCCGGTCGAGGACAGTGACACCCGGTTCATGTAGGCGAGCTTGGCGAGTTGCCGGAAGCTCATCTCATGGCCGCCGCCTCGCACGGCGTTCGCCTCGAAGACAACCTCGTGCCGGTTCAGTCTGAAGTGATCGGCGAACATCTTCGCCATGCGATCCCTGATCGCGCGGGCGGCGGCCTTCGCCGCCTGGCCGTTCAGATCGGTGCCCGAGGAGGCGGCGGTCGGCGAGGTGTTCGGCACCTTGCCCGTGGTCGTCGCGGTGATGCGGACCCGGTCGACGTCGATCTGGAACTCCTCGGCGACGATCTGGGCGACCTTGGTGTAGACGCCCTGCCCCATCTCGGTGCCGCCATGGTTCAACTGGACGCTGCCGTCCTGATAGACGTGGACCAGCGCGCCGGCCTGGTTGAGATGGGTGGCGGTGAAGGAGATGCCGAACTTCACCGGCGTCAGGGCCAGGCCCTTCTTGACCAGATCGTTCTCCGCATTGAAGGCGTCGACCCGGCGCCGGCGCTCGGCATAGCCGCTCGACCGCTCCAGCGCCGGGATCAGATCGGGCAGGATGTTGTCGGTGATTTTCTGATGGTAGTGCGTGGTGTTGCGGGTTTTCTTGCCATAGAGGTTGAACTTTCGGACCTGCAGCGGGTCGCGGCCGAGGGTCCGGGCGATCTCGTCGATCACGTATTCGATCGCCAGCATGCCCTGTGGGCCGCCGAAGCCGCGGAAGGCGGTGTCGCTGACCGTGTTGGTCTTGCAGCGATGGCCGACGATCGTCGCGTCGCCGAGGAAATAGCCGTTGTCGGCGTGGAACATCGCCCGGTCGACGATGGCGTTCGAGAGGTCCGGCGACATGCCGCAGCGTCCCGCCAGTTCCATCTCCAGCCCGCCAAGCCGCCCGTCGGAGTCGAAGCCGACATCGTAGCGAACCCGGAACCCGTGCCGTTTGCCGGTCAGGATCATGTCGTCGTCGCGGTCGAGGCGCAGCTTGACCGGCCGGCCGGTCTTGTCGGCGAGCAGCGCCGAGAGGCATGCGAGCAGCGCCGGCTGGGTCTCCTTGCCGCCGAAACCGCCGCCCATGCGGCGGACCTCCACCGTCACCGCATGGTCCGGGCGGTCGAGCACCTTGGCGACCAGATGCTGCACCTCCGACGGGTGCTGGGTCGAGGAATAGACCGCCATGTCGCCATCCTCGCCCGGCCAGGCATAGGCGATCTGGCCCTCGAGGTAGAAATGATCCTGGCCGCCCATACGGAACTCGCCCGACAGCCGATGCGGCGCGGCGGCCAGCGCCTTGGCGCTGTCGCCGATGCGCATGGTGAGCGGCGGCGAGACGAAGGAATGCGCCTCCATCGCCTGGTCGATGGTCAGGATCGCCGGCAAATCCTCGTATTCCACGTCGATCAGCCCGGCTGCGGCACGGGCCTGTTCCAGGGTCTCGGCGGCGACCACGGCGACCGCCTGGCCGGCATATTCGACAAGCTCGCCGGCCAGCACCGGGTCGCCGGGGAAGACCGGACCGATATCCACCTCGCCCGGCACGTCGGCGGCGGTCATCGCCGCGTGGATGCCGGGGGCCGACCAGGCGGGCCCGACATCGAGCCGGCGGACACGGGCGTGGGCGCGGTCGGACAGCAGGATGTACGCCATCAGCGTGCCCGGCAGTTCCGGCATGTCGTCGATATAGACCGCCTCGCCGGTGACGTGCTTGTGGGCGCTGTCGTGGGCCAGGGCGGTGGCGACGCCGCCCCGGATTCCCGGCCGGCGCGGCGGGCGGGTATCGTCAGCCATGGGCCGCCACCCCTTCGGCACCCGCCTGCCCGGTCGATTGCAGGTAGAAACGCAAGACCAGGTTCCTGGCGATGCGGGCGCGATAAGCGCCGCTGGCGCGCATGTCGGTCAGCAGCTGGAAGTCCCGGTCGAGCGCCGGCAGCGCGGCGGTGACCGCCTCCAGCGTCCAGGGCTGTCCGGTCAGCGCCTGCTCCAGGTGGGTTGCCCGCTTCGGGATCGCCGCCATGCCGCCATAGGCGGCGCGGAAGCCGGCCACCCGGCCGCCGTCCAGGTCGAGGGCGAAGCCGGCGGCGACCGCCGAGATGTCCTGGTCGAAGCGCTTGGACACCTTCCAGGTGGCGTAGCGGGCGCCCGGGCGCGGCAGGTCCAGGCGGACCGCCCGGACGAATTCGCCGGGCGCCAGCGCCGTTTCGCGATAGCCGAGGTAGAAATCCTCCAGTGCCAGGGCCCGTGTCGACCCGCCCTTCTGCAGCACGATCTCCGCCCCGAAGGCGATCAGCGCCGGCATGCCGTCGCCGATCGGCGAACCGTTGGCGACGTTGCCGCCCAAAGTGCCGGCGTTGCGGATCTGCACCGAGCCGAGCCGATGGATCAACCGGCCGAAACCCGGATAGTGCCCGGCGACCATCGGCAGCACCTCGGTGTAGGGGGCGCCGGCGCCGATCTCCAGGACGCCGTCGGCCTCGGCGACGCGCTTCAGTTCGGCCACCTCGCCGAGATAGATCACCGTCTTCGGCCGCCGATGCTGCTTGGTTACCCAAAGGCCGATATCGGTACCGCCGGCGAGCAGCCAGGCATCCGGGTATTCAGCGGCGAGTCGCGCCAGCGCGGCCAGATCGCGCGGCGCGAAAAACCGGGTGCCGGCGCCTTCGACCGACAGCGTGCCGCCGCGGCGGATCGACCGGAGCAGAGCCGCGGTCTTGGGCTCGGCGGCGGCGAAACGGTCGGCGCGGCCTCCGTCGTACATGCGCTCCGCCGCCTCCAGGATCGGCTGATAGCCGGTGCAGCGGCACAGGTTGCCGGCGAGGGTGTCGCAGAGGCCGGCGCGGTCTGGCAGCTCCGACGAGCGGTAGAGCGCGAAAAGCGACATGACGAAGCCCGGCGTGCAGAAACCGCATTGCGAGGCGTGGCAATCGACCATCGCCCGCTGTGCCGGGTGCAGGGCGCCATCCGGTCCCTTCAGATCCTCCACGGTGATCAGTTGCTTGCCGTCGAGGGTGGGCAGGAACTGGATGCAGGCGTTGACGGCTCTGTAGCGGATGGCGTCGCCGTCGGCCTCGCCGATGACCACGGTGCAGGCGCCGCAATCGCCCTCGGCGCACCCCTCCTTGGTGCCGACGCGGCCGGTGGCGCGCAGCCATTGCAGGACGGTCTCGATCGGATCGCCATGGGCGACCGTGACCACCTCTCCGCCCATCACGAACCGAATGCCGCCCGTCATGCCGTCAACCTGTTGACCTTTGCCGGTTCGGAGTATCCGACAAGGCGCGGAGCGCCGCAATCCGGGCCTTCTTCACCACCAAGGCACCAAGGCACTGAGGCTGCAGTTTTGCCGCTCGTTCGCCGCTCGTTCGCCGCCGAAGGCGGCAATACCGGAAGGATGTGCCAAACAGGGGCGAATTGACCCAGCTTGCGCCGGGTCTTGAAGGCCAGTGCGATTCCTTTGTGCCTTGGCGCCTTCGTGGTGATCTCTTCGTTGCCTGCTTGCCAGCCGCGTCGCGGGCTGCTGTCATGCCGCCATGACCGCGACCGAGCCCAAGCGTTTTCCTCTGTCGGCCCTGAACGCGATGCCGGCGGCACGGTTCGTCGAGGCGCTGGGCGAGGTGTACGAGCATTCGCCCTGGGTGGCGCGGCGGGCGGCGGTCGGCCGGCCGTTCTCCAGCATCGGCGTGCTGCACGACGTGATGGTGGCGGCGGTGCGCGCGGCCGGGCCGGAGGCGCAGGACGAATTGATCCGCGCCCATCCGGATCTCGCCGGCAAGGCAGCGCGGGCGCGCGACCTGACCGACGCATCGACCTCCGAACAGGCCGGCGCCGGGCTCGATAGCCTTACCGATGACGAGTACGAGCGCTTCGACCGGCTGAACCGGGCCTATCGGGAGAAGTTCGATTTCCCTTTCATAATCGCCGTCAAGGGCCTGACCAAGAACGATATTCTGCGCGCCTTCGAGCAGCGCATCGGCCATGACGAGGAGACTGAAAGGCAGACCGCGCTCGATCAGATCGCCCGCATCGCCCGCTTTCGCCTGAATGCGTTGATCGTCGAGGAGCTCTCGGCGGAGACGCCCGAAACCCTTCCGGAGCCACGCCAAGGATTCGCCATGGGCCGCCTGACCACCCACGTCCTCGACACCGCCAATGGCCGGCCGGCGGCTGGGCTGAAGATCCACCTGATCCGGCTGGAACCGGACGGCGGCGGGCATCCGCTGAAGACCGTCATCACCAACGCCGACGGCCGCGCCGACCAGCCCTTGCTGGAGGGCGCGGCGATGGTGGCCGGGGCCTACGAGCTGCTATTCGAGGCCGGCGCCTATTTCCGCGAGTTGGAGATCGACCTGCCCGACCCGCCCTTCCTCGACGAGATCCCGATCCGCTTCGCCATCGCCGATGCGGGCGCCCACTATCACGTGCCGCTGCTGGTCAGCCCGTGGAGCTACAGCACCTATCGGGGGAGCTGACAAATCCGCAGACGAACAGGTCCGATCTTGCTTGATCGCCCAATACGAGCACCCATCTATTACCCATAAATCTTTTATGGTTAATGCTCTGATGAC
>JABDIP010000509.1 GCA_013003675.1 Inquilinus sp. | reverse complement strand
TAGCGGTCGTAGTGCTCCGGCCTCAGGCCCACCTTGGCCATCATCTCGCGCGCCCGCTTTCCGCGCTCGGCCTTGCTCTGGGTGGTGTTGATGATGACCGGCTCCTCGAGGATTGAGCCGACCTTCTTGCGCGGGTTGAGCGACCCGAACGGGTCCTGGAAGACCATCTGCACGGTGCGCCGCAGATGCTTCTTCTGGTCCGCCGTCGTGGCTTGAACGATGTCGATGCCGTCGATAGAGAGCGCGCCGCCGGTTGGCGGCTCGATCATGGTGATCACCCGCGCCAGGGTCGATTTGCCGGAGCCGGACTCGCCGACCACCGCCAGCGTCTTGCCCGGCACCAGGGTGAAATCGACGCCGTCGACCGCCTTCAAGGTGGCGGCGGGCTTCATCAGGCCGCGCTTGACCGCGTAGTGGCGGGTGATGCCGCCCGCCTCGATGATCGGCGCCGCGCTCATAGCGGCGCCCCGTCCGGGCCCAGCGGCCGGTGGCAGCGTACCTTGCCGATCGGCGCGTCGCCCGGGTCGGCGCGCAGCACCGGCGCCTCGGCGCGGCAGCGGTCCTCGGCGAATCGGCAGCGCGGATTGAACAGGCAGCCCTCCGGCCGGTCATAGGCGCCGGGTACCACGCCGGGCAGCGTCGGCAGGCGCCGGCCACCCAGGTTCCGCTCCGGCAGCGAATCGAGCAGCGCCGCCGTGTACGGGTGGACCGGCGTCTCGAACAGCGGATCGACGGCGCGCTGTTCGACCAGCTGGCCGGCATACATCACCACAACCCGCTCGGCGGTTTCGGCGACCACGCCCATGTCGTGGGTCACCAGCACCATGGCCATGCCCTCGTCGCGCTGCAGCGCGACCAGCAGATCGAGGATCTGCGCCTGGATCGTCACGTCGAGCGCCGTGCTCGGCTCGTCGGCGAACAACAGGCGCGGGTTGCATGAGATCGCCATGGCGATCATCACCCGCTGGCTCATGCCGCCGGAGAGCTGGTGCGGAAAGGCGCGCAGTCGGCTTTCGGGGGCCGGAATGCCGACCCGATCGAGCAGTTCGATGGCCCGCCGGCGGCGCTCGGCGGCGGTGCCGCCGATATGCACCTTCAGCGTCTCCATGATCTGGAAACCGACCGTGTAGCACGGGTTCAGGCTGGTCATCGGCTCCTGGAAGATCATCGCCATGTCGCGGCCGATCACCCGGCGCCGCTCGCGCGCCGACATGCCGAGCAGATCGTGGCCGTCGAAGGCGATGCGGTCGGCGGAGATGATGCCGGGCTTGGTCACCAGCCCCATGACCGCCAGCATGGTGACGCTCTTGCCGGAGCCCGACTCGCCGACGATGCCGAGCAGCTCGCCCTCCTCGATCGTCAGATCGACGCCCTCGACGGCGCGGAACAGGCCGCGGCTGGTCGGGAACTCGACCGTCAGATTGCGGATGTCGAGCAGGGCCATCAGCGCTTCAACTTCGGATCGAGGGCGTCGCGCAGGCCGTCGCCGAGCAGGTTGAAGGCCAGCACGGTGATCAGGATGGCGAGGCCCGGGAAGGTCACCACCCACCAGGCGCTCTGGATGAACTGCAGCGCGTTGGACAGCATGGTGCCCCATTCCGGCGTCGGCGGCTGGGCGCCGAGGCCGAGGAAGCCGAGCGCCGCGGCGTCGAGGATGGCAGTGGAGAAGCCCAGGGTCGCCTGCACGATCAACGGCGCCGCGCAATTCGGCAGCACGGTGATCACCATCAGCCGGATCATCCGCGCCCCGCTGACCTTGGAGGCGGTCACATAGTCCTTCGACAGCTCGTTGATCACCGCCGCCCGGGTCAGCCGGACGTAGTGGGGCAGCACGACGATCGCCACGGCGACCATGGCGTTGGTCAGGCTGGGCCCGAGCACCGCAACGATGACGATGGCCAGCAGCAGCGCCGGCAGCGCCAGCATGATGTCGATCGCCCGCATGATGCCGATCTCCACCACGCCGCGGAAGAACCCGGCGATCAGCCCCAGGATGATGCCGGCCGAGAGCGACAGGGTGACGACGATGATGCCGACCGACAGCGACAGCCGGGCGCCATGCATCAGGCGCGAGAGGATGTCGCGGCCGATATCGTCGGTGCCGAGGATGAACCGGGTCGATCCGCCCTCGGCCCAGAACGGCGGCGTCAGGAAGGAATCGGTATAGAGATGGTTGGGCGGATGCGGTGCGATCACATCGGCGAACACCGCGATCAGGCAGATCAGGCTGATGACGACCAGCCCTCCGACGGCGCCGCGATTGACCCTGAAGTAGTTCCAGAACTCGACCAGCGGATGCGGCGGCGCATCGGCCGACTGCACCGCCTTCAACTCGGCGGCGGCTTCGGGAACGTTGGTCTCGACGTTCATCGCCTAACGTGTCCGGCTGATGCGCGGGTTGATCACGCCATAGAGGATGTCGACCAGCAGGCTGACGAAGATCACCGTGCAGGCGACCAGCAGCACACCGCCCTGCAGCGTCGGATAGTCGCGCTTGCCGACCGCGACGATCAACCAGCGGCCGACCCCGGGCCAGGCGAAGATGGTCTCGGTCAGGATGGCGCCGGTCAGCAGCACGCCGACCTGCAGGCCGATCACCGTGACCACCGGGATCAGCGCGTTGCGCAGCGCATGCACCCAGGTGACGCGTAGCGGCGACAGGCCCTTGGCGCGCGCCGTGCGGACATAGTCCTCGCTCAGCACCTCCAGCATCGCCGAGCGCGTCATCCGGGCGATCACCGCGAGCGGGATGGTGGCCAATACCAGCGACGGCAGAACCAAATGGCTAACGGCGGATCTTAAGGCGCCGGGCTCGCCCGACAGATAGGAATCGATCAGCATGAATCCGGTCACCGGCTCGACCCAGAACATGACCGAGATGCGGCCCGACACCGGCGTCCAGCCCAGTTTCACCGAGAACAACAGGATCAGCAGGATCGCCCACCAGAAGATCGGCATCGAATAGCCGGTCAGCGAGACGCCCATCACCGTGTGGTCGAACACCTTGCCGCGCCGGGTGGCGGCGAGAATGCCGGCCGGCAGGCCGAGCAGGATGGCGATGATGATGGCGCAGGTACCCAGCTCGATCGTGGCCGGGAACAGGGTGAGAAACTCGTCGAGGACCGGCTTGCGGGATACCACCGAGCGGCCGAGATCGCCCTGCAGCACGTCCCAGATATAGATGCCGTATTGCACCAGCAGCGGCTTATCGAGCCCCATCTCGGCGCGCAGCATGGCGTGCCGGGCCGGGTCGATGCCGCGCTCGCCGACCAGCAGCTCGATCGGGTCGCCGGGGACCAGCCGGATCAGGGCGAAGGTCAGCAGGGTCACCCCGATGAAGGTCGGGATCACCAGGCTGACCCGCGTCAGGACGAAACGGAACATGACAGCAGCGGCTTTGCGATTGCCGGGAGAGGAAAGCGGGGCGGACCGACCGGCCCGCCCCGCCTTCGAACCCCATTAGTTCAACGACACACCGTAGAAGATGTGCCCGCCGAACGGGTCGATGCGATAATCGACCACTTCGCTGCGCACCGGCATGTAGACGACCGAGTGGGCGATGGTCACCCACGGCGCCTGGTCCTTGAAGACCGCCTGGGCCTCCTGGTAGAGCCGCGTCCGCTCGGCCATGTCGGTGGTCCGCTTGGCCTGGACCACCAGATCGTCGAACGGCGCGTAACACCAGCGCGCCCGGTTGGTGCCGTCGGTCGCCGCGTCGCAGCCCAGCAGCACGTGCAGGAAGTTGTCCGGATCGCCATTGTCACCGGTCCAGCCGAGCAGGACGCTGTCATGCTCGCCCTGCTTCGACCGCGACAGATACTCGCCCCACTCATAGGTGACGATCTCCGCCGCGACACCGACCGCCGCCCAATTCTCCTGGATGATCTCGGCCATCCGGCGGGCGTTCGGGTTGTATGGCCGCTGCACCGGCATCGCCCAGATGTTGGTCTCCAGGCCGACCGCGCCGGCCTCCTGAAGCAACGCCCGCGCGCCGTCCGGATCGTAGGGATAGTCCTCGATGTTCTCGTTGTAGGACCAGATGGTCGGCGGGATCGGGTTGGTTGCGGCCTTGCCGGCGCCCTGGAAGATGGCGTCGATGATCGCCTGCTTGTTGACCGCCATGTTCAGCGCCCGGCGCACCCGGATGTCGTCGAACGGCGCATGCTCGACGTTGAACGCCAGATAGCCGACGTTCAGGCCTTCCTGCTCCAACACGTTGAGCGACGAGTCGGCCTGCATCTGGGCGACGTCGGCCGGGTTCGGGTACGGCATGACATGGCACTCGCCGGCCTTCAGCTTGGCGTACCGCACCGAGGCATCCGGCGTGATCGAGAAGATCAGCGTGTCGATCGCCGCCTTGCCGCCCCAATAATCGGCATGGGCCTTGTAGCGGATCGTCGCGTCCTGCTGGTAATTGACCAGCTGGAACGGGCCGGTGCCGACCGGCTCCAGGTCGATCTTCTCCGGCGTACCGGCGGCCATCATGGCGTCTGCATGTTCCTTCGACATGATCGACGCGAAGTCCATGCCCATATTGGCCAGGAACGGCGCCTCGGGCTGGTTCAGCACGAAGCGGACGGTGTAGTCGTCGACCTTCTGAACATTCGCCAGCAGGTCGCCCATGCCCATGCCCTGGAAGTACTCATAGCCGCCGCCGGCGCCGGTCAGGCCGTGATAGGGGTTGTCCGACTTCCACTGCCGCTCGAAGGAATGCACGACGTCGTCGGCGTTGAAATCGCGGGTCGGCGTGAAATCGGCGCTGCTGTGCCATTTGACATTGCGGCGCAGATTGAAGGTGAAGACCAGCCCGTCATCGGAAACCTGCCAGGATTCCGCCAGCGCCGGCACGATGTTAGTGCTGCCGCGCTCGAACTCGACGAGCCGGTTGAAGAGCTGCCTGGACGACGCGTCGAATGTCGTCCCGGAGGTGTAGAGCGATGGGTTGAACCCTTCCGGGCTGCCCTCGGAACAATAGACCAGGGTCTGCGCCGAGGCGGCGGCCGACAGGCCAACCCCAAGCGCCAGCCCCGCCGTAATGGCGATCAGCTTGTGCTTCATCTTGTTGTGTCCTCTCCTTGTTCAGCTCCCGCGTTGCGACGCCGGAACGGCGTCGGCGGGATCGTTCGGCCGGGTCGTGGGACAGTCCCGCGGTGGCGCACCGGAAAGGCGCGCCACGGCCGATGTGCGCGCACTTTGCTCCGCCAACCGCCGCTTTGGCAAGGGCCGCCGGCCACTCCGATCAGTTGACGGTGTCCTTTGCCTTGGCTGCCGCGCGCCGGGTCCCGGAGCCGCCATCAATGGTCACGGCAATCGCCGCTGGCGGCTTCAGGTGCAGGTCGCGCTGCGGGAACGGGATCTCGACCTTGTGCTCGTGGAATTTCTCCCAGACCAGCAGCAGCACCTCGCTCTTGACGTTGGAGATGCCGTTCTGCGGATCCTTGATCCAGATCCTCAATTCGAGGTCGACCGAGCTGTCGCCGAATCCCCTCAACAGGCACGCCGATTTCGGCTCGGCGACCACCCGCGGCACCGCCGCCGCCGCCTCCAGGCAGAGGCGGATGGCCAGATGGACATCGGCATTGTACGAGATGCCGATCGGCAGCCGGAGCCGCACCTCGTTGTTGCTGTACGACCAGTTGACGACCTGCTGGGTGATCAGATCCTCGTTCGGGATCAGGAACTCGGTGCCGTCGCGGGTCACGACCGAGGCGTAGCGCGCGCCGAGCGAGTTGATCCAGCCGTAGGTCTGGCCGACATTGATCACGTCGCCCGGCTTGACCGACTTGTCGAGCAGCAGGATCACGCCGCTGATCAGGTTCGACACCACCTTCTGCAGGCCGAAGCCGATGCCGACGCCGACCGCGCCGCTGAACACGGCGAAGGCTGTCAGGTCGATGCCGACGCTGGACAGCGCCGCGACGATGGCGATGGTGATCAGCACGATCTTGAGCAGCTTGCTGAACAGCACCTGCACCGACGGCGTCAGCGTCTGTACCGCGCTGATCCGTCGCTCGAAGATGCGCGAGGCCATCGTCGCCGCCCACAACAGGACCGCCAGGGACAGCACGCCCTTGATCACCGCCAGGGCGGAAATCCGCAGCCCGGCCAGGCTGATGGCCAGGCCGTCGAGGATGGCGATGGTCTCGTCCAGCAATCCGACGATGTTGAGCGCCGCCAGCGTCCAGGCGCACACGGCGACGAAGCGCGCCCAGCCGGGGTCGCGAATCACCGCCGAGGTCAGGTTGATGATGACCCAGGCGTTCAGCAGGCTGGCGACGATCTCGACGAAATGGATCGGCCAGCCGGCGGCGGTCGCGACCAGCACCGCGATCCACTGCAGCACCAGCCAGACGATCGCCAGGCTGTTCGCGGCCAGGGCCTGGATGCCCTTGCGCATCGCCTTGCTCATGGCCGGCCGTTCGGCCAGGCCGGTCAACCGGTCGCGCAGCCGCCGGCCAAGGACCAGGGCGAACAGGAGCGCCACGACGGTGACCAAGGCCTGAAAGCCGGTGGTGGGCACCAGCACCGACCCGAGCACCCAATCCAGGGCGGTCTGCCACAGCGCGATGATCGACTCTCTGTTGAGCAACTCAGTCATCGATGCCTCCCCGGCGGCCTATCGGCCGATCGCTTTCGTCAAATCCACTTGAGTTTGCGCAGCACGACGAACTCGGTCACCGCGACCACCGGTATCGCAAGCGCCACGATCGCGAATGCCCATCCGCTGTCGACGCCCGGCATGCCGCCGACATTGATCCCCAAAAGCCCGGTCAGCAGGCTGGGAGGCAGCAGGATCGCCGCGACCACGGTCAGCAGGTACATCGTGCGGTTCATCTGGTCGGCGACGCGGTTGTTCAACTCGTCCTGCACGACCTGGGCCCGCTCGCGCCCCGAATCCAAATCCTCGACGAACCGGGTCGTGCGGTCGGCCACCTCGCGGATCAGCGCGCGCCGGGGCATCGACAGCCAGTCGGCCTGCTCCATCGCCAGCCGCCCCATCACGTCGCGTTGCGGCGCCAAGTATCGCCTGAGCGCGATCGCGTCGCGTCGGACGTCGCCGATAAGGCTTCGCAGGTGGGTGCTGTGGGCGGTCAATACCTCCTCTTCCAGGCCATCGATGCGGTCGTCGATCTCATCGACCACCGGCGCGATCCGATCGGCGATGCCGACCGCGATCGCCGCCAGGAATTCGCCGGCATTCTTCGGCCCGGTGCCGCGCGCGACGGCGTCGCGCAGGTCGCTGACGGCCATCAGGCGTCGATGGCGCAGGGTCACGATCCGCTGGGCCGAGGCGAGCATCCTCAGCGAGACCATGTCGGTCGCATCCGCACCGGGGTTGAGATTGATCGCCCTGAGCGAGACGAAGAGACGACCGTTTTCGTGCATGACCCGCGGCCGCACGACGGACTCGAGCAGGGCGCTCTGGGTGACCTCGTCGATACCGCTCTCTTCGGCGAGCCAGCGCCGCGCGTTCGCGCCCTTGAAGTCGAGGTGGACCCACAACGGGCCATCCTCCGGCCGCCAGGCGCGGATGTCGGGCCAATCCATCGCCTTGCCGCCGCCTTTGCCGTCGAAGATGAATGCACAGATCAGGTCCGATTCGTCGGCCATGTTTGCCTCTCCCTGTTCGCTGCGGCCGCCGGCGGCGTCACAGGCTGTCCTGGTGGCCCTGACGGCTTTGCGCCTCGATGAAGACCCGCTTGATCTGCGGATAGGCTTGCTTGATCGCCTTCTCCATCCGCGAGATCGCCGCCTCGACGTCATTGGCGGTCAGGCCGTCGGCGAAATCGAGGCTGATGTTCAGCAGCACGTCCTTCGGCCCGAGATGCATGGTCAGCATCTCGTTCACCGAATAGATGCCCGCCTGATTGCCCACGATCTTCCGGATGCCGGCCTCGACCTCGTTCGTGACCGCCTCGCCGATCAGCAGGCCCTTGCTCTCATAGGCGAGCAGGATCGCGGTCAGCGCCAGAATCACGCCGATGCCGATCGAGGCGACGGCGTCGAGCGCCGGCATGTCCAGCACCTGCGACAGCCAGATGCCGACAAAGGCGACGATCAGGCCGAGCATGGCGGCGCTGTCCTCGAACAGCACGGTGAACACCGTCGGATCCTTGCTGCGGCGCACCGCGGTCAGGAACCCCAGATTGCCCTTCTCCTTGCGGAAGGCGGCAAAGGCGACGCTCCAGGCGGCCCCCTCGAACACGACGGCGATGGTCAGCACGATGTAGTTCACCATCGGGTTTCTGATCGGGTGCGGATCGAACAACTTGCTGAAGCCTTCATAGATCGACAGACCGGAGCCCACCGCGAAGATCAGGATGGCGACGACGAAGGTCCAGAAGTACAGCTCCATGCCATAGCCGAACGGATGCTTGCGGTCGGGCGGGCGGTTCGCCCGGCGCAGGCCGTACAGCAGCAAGACCTGGTTGCCGGTGTCGACGACCGAGTGGATCGCCTCCGACAGCATGGCGGAACTGCCGGTCGCCGCGGCGGCGCCGAACTTGGTGATCGCGATCAGGCCATTGCCGGCCATCGCGGCATAGATGACTTTCTTGGAGGAAAAACTCATTGGAGGGACCTTAATCCGGTTCTTCGTCGGTTGACTGGAATTCGCGGTCGATGTCGTCCTGGATGTGCTGCTGTACGCGATCGCCGGCGGCCCTGGTGGGATCGATCATCTTGGCGACGTGAAACAGGGCGTCGCCCTGGTTGACCACCGGCAGGTTCAGACGGCCGATGACGACGCCGGGATCCTTGGCGACCACCTCGACCTCGGTCTCGCCGAACGGGTCGGCGACGATGCCCAGGCGGTCGCCGGCATGGACGAAACTGCCCAGCCGGCACGGCGCGCGCAGCACGCCGCCCAGCGGCGACCGCACCCATGAACTCGCTTCCGCCCTGAACGGCCGGATGGTCCGGCGGCGCTCCTGCTGCTGGATCATGCCGAGCGCCTCCATGACACGCACCAGGCCGCGAACGCCGATACTGATCGCCGCCTCGTCGAAGCGCAGCGCCTCGCCAGCCTCATAGACCAGGACCGGAATGCTCGCCTCGCCGCGCAGTGAGCCCGACCGCCTCGGCGCATCCAGAATGGCCGGGGCGGCGAATGCCTCGGCCATCTTCAGCGCCTCCGGATCGCTCAGATTGCCGCGGATCTGCGGCAGATTGGTCCGGTGATTGGACCCGGTATGCAGGTCGATACCATGGCTGCAGCGGGCGACGATCTCGGTCATGAACAGATTGGCGATCTGCGCCGCCAGAGACCCCTTGGCGACGCCCGGAAAGCAACGGTTCAGGTCGCGGCGATCCGGCAGATAGCGGGTCTGGCCGATGAATCCGAAGGCGTTGACCACCGGCACCGCCAACAGGGTGCCGCGCATATGGTCCAACGATTTCAGCTTTAGCAGCCGGCGGATGATTTCCACCCCGTTGATCTCGTCGCCATGCACCGCGGCCGACACGAACAGTTGCGCGCCGGGCCGCCGCCCGTGCAGGACCCGCACCGGTATGGTCACCGGTGTGTGGTTCGACAACAGGCTGAGCGGCAGGTCGACGGTCGCACGGCCACCGGGAGCGACGGTGATGCCGCCGAACTCGAACGGCGGCTGCCGGCCCGGTTTAGCCGCGGCCGCGGGTTTTTGTTCTGTTCGGTTTGGCATGGGATTCCAGGAATTCGATCATTTTGCCGGCGATATCCAGCCCGGTGGCACTCTCGATGCCCTCCAGGCCGGGCGAGGAATTGACCTCCATGATCACCGGGCCGTGGTTCGACCGCAACAGGTCGACGCCGGCCACGTTGAGACCCATCGACTTGGCGGCGCGCACGGCGGTGGAGCGTTCCTCAGGGGTAATCTTGATGGTGGACGCCTGCCCGCCTCGGTGCAAGTTGGAGCGAAAATCGCCTTCCGCGCCCTGTCGCTGCATGGCGGCCACGACCTTGTCGCCGATCACCAGGCAGCGGATGTCCGAGCCGCCGGCCTCCTTGATGAACTCCTGCACCAGGATGTTCACCTTCACGCCGCGGAAGGCCTCGATGACGCTCTTGGCCGAGTTGCGCGTCTCGCCCAGCACCACGCCGATCCCCTGGGTGCCCTCCAGCAGCTTGATCACCGCCGGCGCCCCGCCGACCATATCGATCATGTCGTCGGCGTATTTGGTGGCATGGGCGAAGCCGGTCACCGGCAGGCCCAGCCCGTCGCGCGACAGCAATTGCAGGCTGCGCAGCTTGTCGCGCGAGCGGCCGATCGCCACCGACTCGTTGAGCGGATAGACGCCCATCATCTCGAACTGGCGCAGCACCGCCAGGCCGTAGAAGGTGATCGACGCGCCGATGCGCGGGATGACCGCGTCATAGCCGGTGATCTTCTCGCCGCCATAGCGGATCTCCGGCCGGTGCGACGTGATGTTCATATAGACCAGCGTCGTGTTCAGGATGCGGATCGTGTGGCCCCTCGCCTCCGCCGCCTCCACCAGCCGCTTGTGCGAGTAGAGGTCCGGATTGCGGGCCAGCATGCAGATATTCATATCGCTTCCTTTCTCGGGGTGGATTTTGCCGGGCGGCGCCGCCGCGCTCCCCGCTTCAGGCTGTAGGACAGGGCCGGGTTCACGATCAGCCGGCCATGCATGGCGGTTCGGCCGATGAGCATGCGGAAGCCCATCTGGTCGCGATTGGTGAGCGACAGCTCGATCGGCCAGTCCCGTCCGTCCATCCGCAATGTCGTTTCGATAAAGTAGCGGTGCTCGAGCTGGCCGCCGGAGTTTTTCACGCCCCGCTCGTCGAGCAGTGGCGCCAGGCAGGAGATGACCGTCCGGTCGTCGCGCTGCAGCGGGTGGACCGCGAACTGCACCCACTCGCGGCTATCGATGGTCAGCCGCTCCACGTCGAAGGCATGCAGCGCCGAGGTCCGGGCGCCGGTATCGAGCTTCGCCTTGATGCGCGGCACGCCGAGATTCGGCAGCCCGAACCACTCGCGCCAGCCGACGATCTGTTCGCCGGCCGGGCCCGTCATCGGCCGCGCCGGCCGAACGATCCTGATCATGCGCTCGATCCCGGAGTCGCGTTCACGTCGCCGTCCGGCGCCATCAGGACCCGTTCGGCGGCGGCGGCGGTGACCCGCCGATAGCTGGAGAAATAGCGCTGCGGGATCACGACGAAATAGGACTCCATGTCGATCAGCACAAAACCGCGCTCGAACATCTCATCGGCGATCGCGTCCACCAGCTCCGGCTGGAGCCGACGCCTTTCAGCGAACTGGCGCAGAAATTTCCGCGAAATCCGAAACCGGCCGCCGGGCTTGCCGCCGAACGGTATCCCGTCGAGGGCCACCAGCAGCTCGGCGATCCGGGCTGGTGTCGGCTTGTCGGCAAGTGAGGCGTCGAGGGCCAATGTGCGCACTTCCTGTTGGGCGACTGGGCTCTCCACCGAGCCGCTGATTTGCCGCGACCCTACAGACAGGAAATAGAAATGTCAACTTTCTACCGCCTGGGCGGTAGTTTATGCTTCTATACTGGCACTGGAAACAGACCAACCCGCCGCTCCTGACGCCGCGTCGGGCGCCCGGCGCGCATGCGGACGACAGCGCTTGGGAGCGGTCTTGGCGAAGTGCGAGAAATCGGCGGTGAAGCGCCACGCAGCCCTCGGCAGGGCGAGCGCCACCTTGCCGCCAGGAATCGGAGCGGACCGTCAGACGCGCCGGCGCCGCCGCAAATCCTTGGCGATGGCCTTCGCCGCGTTGCGGCCCGGCAGGCCGGAGACGCCGCCGCCGGGGTGGGCGCCGGAGCCGCAGAGATAGAGGCCCTCGATCGGCGACCGGTAGTCGGCGAAGCCGGCGGCCGGGCGCAGGCTGTAGATCTGGTCGAGATGCAGGGCACCGTGGAAGATGTCGCCGCCGACCAGACCCAGATCGCGCTCCAGGTCGAGCGGGCTCTTGATCTGGCGGCCGAGCACTGCCGCCTTGAAGTTCGGCGCGTAGCGGGTGACCGTGTCGATCACCAGATCGGCCACCGCCTCCTTCTCGTCGTCCCAGGAGCGTCCGTTCGACAGGATCGGGTGGAAATGCTGGCAGAACAGGCTGGCGACGTGGCGGCCCGCCGGCGCCAGGCTGTCATCCAGGGTCGAGGGCAGGCACATGGACACCACCGGCTCGCGCGCCCAACCGCCGGTCTTGGCGTCGTCATAGGCGCGCTCCAGATAGCCCAGCGACGGCGCGATATCGACGGTGCCGTTCAGGAATTCCGGATCGTCGTCGCCCTTCAGGGATGAGAAGCGCGGCAGTTCCGACAGCGCGACGTTCATCCGGAACGTACCTGAGCGGCAGCGCCAGCCCTCCATATCGGCGACGAATTCCGGGTCGAGGGCGCCGCGCTCGACCATTTCCAGGAACAGCAGCTTGGGATTCACGTTCGACGCGACGGCACGGGCCCGGATCAGGGTGCCGTCC
>JABDIP010000450.1 GCA_013003675.1 Inquilinus sp. | reverse complement strand
GTCCGCAATGGGTGCAGTTCAAGAATGGATAGCCGTAGCGGCGATCGGCGGGATCGAACAGCTCCCTGCGGCAATCCGCGCACATGGCGGCATCGGCCGTTACCGCCGTGCGCGCATCGCCGGGCGCGCTCGCGATAATCCTGAAACAGTCCGGCGGATCGCCGGATAGGGGCCCCTCGCGAATCCCGTCGATGCGGGCGAGAGGGGGCGTTTCCGAGGCCAGCCGATCTTGGAACCTTGCGATGCTTGCGGCCGTGCCGAAAATCCCGATATGGACCCCATCGGCCGCATTCCGCACCCAGCCCGACAGGCATTCCGTTGTCGCCAGGCGATGAACGAAAGGCCGAAATCCGACCCCCTGCACTGTTCCCTGGACGACAAGCTCCACCGCCCCGGTATCCGAAGGCGGAACGGATCCGGCCCGTCCACGATCCATGATGGGGCTTGTCGTTCTACCCATCGGCGTGGAGCACGGAGTCCTCTTGATCCGACGCCGCCGTCACCCTTCCGACACCCCGTGCGATCCAGTCGTACCAGCGCGGCAGACCCGCGCCGGTGGTCGCCGAGAGCTCGATCACATCGATATCGGGGTTGGCCCGCCGGGCAGACTCTGTGCATCGCTCGACGTCGAAGCTGACATGGGGCAGCAGGTCGATCTTGTTGAGCAGCATGAGATCGGCCGCGGCGAACATATGCGGATATTTGAGCGGCTTGTCCTCGCCTTCCGTCACCGACATCACCACGACCTTGTGGTCCTCGCCCAGGTCGAATTCGGCCGGACAGACGAGATTTCCGACATTCTCGATGAACAGTACGCCGCGACTTGAAAAGTCGAGGTCTTCGACGGCGTGACCGATCATGTGGGCATCGAGATGACAGACCCTGCCGGTGTTGATCTGAACGGCGGGCACGCCGGCATCGCGGAGCCGCTGGGCGTCGAGGCTGGTCTGCTGGTCGCCTTCGATGACGGCGACCGGGAAACGGGCCTTGAGGTCTTCCGCCGTGCGGACCAGCAGGGACGTCTTTCCCGATCCGGGACTCGAGACCAGATTGACCACGAAGGTCTCGCGGTCCCGGAACAAGCGCCGGTTGGCCGCGGCAAGCGTATTGTTCTTTCCGAGCAAATCCTGCTCGAGCCGGATCAGGCGGGTATCGCCGGGCGTCTCGGGATGATGGTGGTGGTGATGACCGGCCATCGCGCGGCCGTCGATCGTCGTGGCCTGCCCTGTCGCGTCACCGCAGCCGCATGTCACGCACATCAGTCGACCTCCAGATCCTTGATCCTGATCTCGTCGCCGGCCCGGATTTGCAGGCGATAGTCGCCGCACCGCGGACAGGGTTCCCCGCGCTGACCGATCGGCACGGCCATGTCGCAGTCCCGACACCAAGCCTGTCCCGGAACCGTCAATATCGCCAGCGTCGCGCCTTCGGCGACCGTGTCGCGCGTCGCCGCATCGAAGCAGAAGGTAAGGGCCTCCGGGTCGACGCAAGACAGCTCGCCGATCTCCAGACGGACCCTGGAGACACGCTGAAATCCATGAGTCGCCGCCTGACCCTCGATGATCCCGACCATGCTCCGGGTCAAGGACATCTCGTGCATGGTTGCATCCTCTCCGTCGTCTGGTCGCGGGCGGGTCCGGTACGTTCCGTCCGTCGCGCGATATCTTGCCGGGTCTCGCGATCCGGCAATCTGACCTCGATCAAATGCGCCACCGGCCGCGCCATTCCGCTGGAATGGGATTCGAGATAGCAGGCCACAACCCGGACATCTGCTGCGTCGTCCCATTCCGTTCGGTGTCTGCGTATTAGCTTATCGCCCAGCGACATCCCTGCGAGAGCCACGATTGCGACGGCAAGGAAGACGCCTGCACTCAGGACCTCGACAGGATCCTCAGCAGCCTCAACTCGGCACAAGGCCGGCAAGGGCGTCATCGCCGAAGGCGTTTTCGGCGGCAGCCAGTCGGTCGATCAACTGCTCCGCCGCCACGGCGACCGGGGCCGACAGCCCGCTTCCGAAGCCGAATGCGGTGCCGGTGATGCCGATGACGACGAGGCGTCGTGGCAGTCGCCCCAGCGCCCGGCCGAGCGCGACGGCTTCCGGCACGCCCAGGCGATGGGTCGAATGCACGAAAGCCGCCCGTGCGAAGCCCGGATGGTCGAAATCGGTGAACACGCGCATGGTCCCTGGCGCCGCGGCGTCCGACAACGCGTCGACCACGATGCAGGCGGGCCGGGACTCCCACTGATCAAGCAGGCCGGTGCCTTCGCCTTCGTGCACGACCGCCGGCAGGCCACGCCGGCAAAGGCCTCGGGCCACATAGGGACCGACGCCGTCATCCTGCCGTTCGGCATGGCCGACGCCGATGACGATGCCGGTGGTCGGGCCGCTGTTCGGGCCGATATCAGGCGCGCTCGACATCCAGCTTGAGGAAATGGGTTGCGCAGGAGATGCAGGGATCGTAGTTGCGGATCGCCTGTTCGCAGCGCCATTGCAGATCGTCGTCGTCGAGTTCGTGGTACCGCTCGGCCACGCTGACCAGGTCGAGTTCGATCTGCCGCTGGTTCTGCGACGTGGGCGGTACGATGGTCGCGGCGACGATGGCGCCGTCCTTGGCCACCTCGTAACGATGGTAGCAGATGCCGCGCGGCGCCTCGGTGATGCCGTGACCGATCCCGGCGCGCAACGGCCCCTCGACGAAGCTGGGCTCGGGCGGCACATAGGCACGGGCGAGCCGGGCGGCTTCCCGGAAGGCATAGATCGTCTCGACCTGACGGGCGAGCAGGCTCTTGAACGGATTGCGGCAGCCCGGCGCCAGCCCGGCCCGCTCGGCAAGGGCCAGGATATCCGGCGGCAGGCGGTCGGCGTTGAGGTTGAAGCGCGCCAGCGGGCCGACCAGGTAGGGGCGGCCGTCGACGGTCATGCCCTGCAATGCGTTGGAGTGCGGCACCTGCCGCTCTTCGAAATGTTCGGGAAACTGACCCACGCCGATGTCGAGCCCGGCCGAGGACACGATGCGCCCCTCGGCGATCGGATAGTCGGTTTCGTGCCGCATGGCGACGAAC
>JABDIP010000434.1 GCA_013003675.1 Inquilinus sp. | reverse complement strand
GGCCAAACTGCAGTCGGGACAACATGCCACTCTCCTTACGGTCACAAGCGCCGTCGCCGGCGTCGGGGATGCGGCGAATTTCCACCGGACCGATGCTCAAAGGCAAATCACCGTCTCGTTAGGCCGCCGTGACCCCCACTGGTCCGCACTTCTCATACTGGCTCGCTTGCCGTCACTTTCGCGTGCGCCTGTCTTGCCGGCCGGCGGCGGCATGCCAAACTGCCGAACCAGCTCCCGAATGAAATGCGAGGTGCCCGCGGGGCGACCCTGGCCGACAGCATCGGCGGCAAGACCGACCCCCTACGGCCGAATACCGTTGTCGTCGCGGCGGCCGGCCTGCTGCTGCTGGGCGGCGCGGCGGCGCTGACGCCCGGTTTCGGCTGGCGCCAGGCGACGCTCTACCTGATCGGCGGGGCGCTCGGGCTGACCCTCTATCATGCCACCTTCGGCTTTGCCGCGTCGTGGCGGGTGTTCCTGGCCGACGGCCGGGGTGCCGGGCTGCGGGCGCAGATGCTGATGCTGGCGGTGGCGACGCTGCTGTTCTTCCCGGTGCTGGCCGACGGCACGCTGTTCGGCCGCGCCGTCGGCGGCGCCCTGGCGCCGGTCGGCGTGTCGGTGCTGGTCGGCGCCTTCGTCTTCGGGATCGGCATGCAGCTCGGCGGCGCCTGCGCGTCGGGCACGCTCTACACCGCCGGCAGCGGCAATACGCGGACGATGCTGACGCTGCCGGCCTTCATCGCCGGCGCCTTCCTGGCGACGGCGCATTTCCCCTGGTGGCTCGATCGACCCAGCTATGGCGAGATTTCGATCATCCGCGAGTACGGGCTGGGGCGTGCGCTGGTGCTGCAGCTCGCGGTGCTGGCGGCCATCGTAGGGGTGACGATCGTTCTGGAACGTCGCCGTCATGGGTCGCTGGTTTCGCTGACAGAGGGCGCGCCGGCCGGCATCGGGCAGTTGTGGCGCGGGCCATGGCCGCTGGCCTGGGGCGCGCTGGCGCTTGCCTTGCTGAACTTCGCGACGTTGGCGGTCGCCGGCCACGCCTGGAGCGTGACCTATGGCTTCACGCTGTGGGGCGCCAAGCTGGCGGCGGCGGCGGGGCTCGACTTCAGCGGCTGGACCTTCTGGTCCTGGCCCTATCAGCGGGCGGCGCTGGCCAACAGCGTCTTCGGCAATACCGTCTCGGTGATGAATTTCGGCATCCTGGCCGGGGCCCTGCTGGCCGCCGGGCTGGCCGGCCGTTTCGCCCCGGTCTGGCGGATTCCGCCACGGCCGATGCTGGCCGCCGTGCTCGGCGGGCTGGCCATGGGCTACGGCGCGCGGCTCGCCTTCGGCTGCAATATCGGCGCCTTCTTCTCCGGCGTCGCGTCGGGCAGCTTGCATGGCTGGCTGTGGTTGGCGGCGGCAATGGCCGGCACCGCGGTCGGCACTGCGCTGAGGCCGATGTTCGGGCTCGGCGTCGAGCGCTCTAAGGCGGCCGCCTGACGTCTAATACGGCGGCTGACCGGCCGCCGCCGTCACCGCAGCGAATCGGCGACGATCTTCTCGAAGATGCCGTCCAGTTCCGCCGCCATGGTGTCCAGGGCGGGCACCTCGTAGGGCGCGAAAACCGCCGAGGGAGTGCGGTAGGTCAGTTCGGCGGTACCGTCCGCCCGCTCGGTGACATAGAGCCGGATCGGCGCCTCGATGCCGGCCGGCACGCTCGCCTCCAGCATGCGGACGGCGAAATCCGGGCGGAACACCATGAGCACGGCGTTGCCCGGAATGGTGACGCCGATCGAGGCGGCGCCCCGGGTGGCGCTGGCCTGGGCGACGAGGCCCATGCGGTTGCCCGAGATCGCCGCCTTCAGATCCTCGACATAGGCGCCGAACGGCTTGCCGGTGGCCATGGTCCGGGTTCCGGGATTGGGCTGGTCGACCGCCGCCCCGGCGACGGGCGCGGCAAGGAGCAGGCCGGCAAGAATGGCCGTCCCGACGAGTCGCAGGCAGGAATTGGCAAGCACGGACGCTCTCCCTCTTTTCAACGCGGCGGTCACAGTGTGCAGCGTCGCGGGCCGGCCGTCGCCCGCTGCTCGCAGGCTTGTGATGAGTCTTGCGGCATGCGATCGCCCGATATCGGCGACCATGGGCAAAGACCGGACCAACCGGCGACACCGACCGGCGGCATCGGCCTGCGGCGGAACGGACAGGGGGGCGACGACCGAGAAAGGACCGCAAATGTCGATCCGATTGCGCCTTCGGCGATCGATTTTCGCTTTCGCCGCTGCCGCTCTCTTGCTCGTTTTCCCGGGGTCCCCGCCGGCTGCGGCGCAGGATGCCCCGGTGGAGGTCGGTGGCGGCCATTTCGCCGCGCCCGATCCGGCAGAGCTGACGCCGGAGGCGGCGACGGCGATCTATGGTGACCTGTTCGACGAGATGAGCGGCGGTTATCGCCTTTCGGGCCGCTCCTTCGCCCGCAACTATCCCCGCTGGCGGCGTTACAACACGGCGCCGTACCGCTCGGCGACCCATGGCGCGCGCTTCGTCAACAACTACGCCAACGCGACCGCCGACGCCTATGGCCGGTTCGAGGCAGCCGGGCCGATGCCGCCCGGATCGGTGATCGCCAAGGACACCTTCTACGTGGGCAAGGACGGCGCCAGCTTCCCCGGCGCGCTGATGATCATGGAAAAGGGCGAGGCCGGCTTCAGCCCGACCACCGGCGATTGGCGCTACACGATGATCATGCCGGACGGCAGCGTGTTCGGGGAAACCGACGGCATCAACGCCGAAGGCATGCGGTTCTGCGCCGACTGCCATGCGGCGGCGGCGGCGCACGACCATCTGTTCTTCATGCCGGAGGCATTCCGGGCCGGCGGCTGACCTTCGGGCGGGTCGCCATCGGCGGTCCGATCGATGCCGAGCCGAAGCGCGCGAAATCGTGGCGGGGGCCTGCAACGGCGGCGCGACACGAATCGACTGAATGCGTATACTCCCATCGCCGGACAGGGCGGCGCGCAACGGAACAGGCGGCAGAGACCGAATGGCCCGCGCGCTGTCATGGCCGCCGCGACCACGATTTCGAGGGAAACGACCATGGCCACGCAGAAGCCGATCGCCAAGACCAACGCGGGCAGCATCGTTCAAGCGACCATTCACCAGATCAAACTGCCGGATTTGAAGGACGTGTTGGCCAAGGGCATCGACGATTTCATGGCCCACCCGACGCACCTTATCTTCCTGATCGCGATCTACCCGATCCTGACCTTCGTCTTCGCCTTCACCGCCGCCAACGAATCGATGTTGCCGCTGGTGTTTCCCCTGCTGGCCGGCTTCACCTTGCTCGGGCCGCTGGTGGCGAGCGGCATGTACGAGATCAGCCGCCGCCGGGAGCGGGGCGAGCCCGTTTCCCGCTGGCACGTCTTCGCGGTGCTCAAGACCCCCGCCATCCTCTCCCTCGCCACGCTCGGGGTCGCCTCGCTGGCCATCTATCTAGTCTGGCTGGGCGCCGCTTTGTCCCTGTATACGCTGATTTTCGGCGATGCGGTCCCGGCCACGGTCGGCGAGTTCGCCCGCCAGGTTCTCACGACCGGCGAAGGCTGGATCCTCATCGTGGCCGGCAGCGCCGTCGGGTTGGTGTTCGCGGTCGCCGCGCTGAGCATCAGCGCGGTTTCCTTCCCGTTGCTCCTGGACCGGGATGTCGGGGCGGCGGTGGCGGTCTTCATCTCCGTGCGGGTGGTGGTCGAGAACCCGATAACGATGGCCTTCTGGGGGGCGATCGTCGTCGCTTCGCTGCTGGTCGCCTGCCTGCCGGTATTCACCGGCCTGGCGGTGGCGCTGCCGGTCCTCGGGCACGCGACCTGGCACCTCTACCGGAAGGCGGTCGAGTTCTGAGCCCAACACCGTCGGACGCCGCCACGCGCGTCGCCGGCCGG
>JABDIP010000410.1 GCA_013003675.1 Inquilinus sp. | reverse complement strand
GTTGCGACCCGCCCCGACCGGGTTGCTAGTTGATCTCGCCGAGGCGCTCGGCCTCGCCGATGTTGCCGGCGTCGATGACGATCGGCGTCAGCAGAATGACGCTCTGCTCCGGCGCCACCCCTTCGCGCAGATGGCCGACCAGCACCTGCATCGCCTTGCGGCTCTGGCCGCCGGGGAACTGCTCGACCGTGCCGGCGAGGCCGCCGTCGCGCACGCTCGCCAGCGCCTCGGGCAGCGCGTCGAAGCCGATGATGGTGATCTGGTCCCTGAGACCCAGCGCCGAGACCGCCTCGAGCGCGCCGAGCGCCATGTCGTCGTTGGCGGCGACGATCACGTCCGGCGGGGTATCGAGGCCGGCGAGGATGCTCTCGGTGACCGACAGCCCCTTGTCGCGGGCGAAGAACGCGGTCTGCTCGGCGACGAACGGGTATTGGACGCTGTGCTGGTCGAGCACGTTGTGCACGCCGGCATTGCGGTCGATCGCCGGGCTGGCGCCGGGCTGGCCCTGGAGGTTCACGATGGTGGCGCCGTCCGGGAACCGCTCCATGATGAAGCGGCCCTGCGCCTCGCCACCCTTGACGTTGTCGGCGCCGACATGGGCGAGGATGCCGGGAACGCCCTCGACCCGGCGGTCGATGGTCACGACCGGGATGCCGGCGTCGACCGCCTGCTGCAGCGCCGGCGCCATGGCGTCGACCTCGATCGGGCTGATGACGATGCCGTCGACGCCCTGGATGATCGCCGTTTCGACGTCGGCGGTCTGTTTCGGCGTGCTGTTCTGGCCGTCCGACTGATTGGTGTCAATATGGCCGAGAACCGTGGCCTCCGCCTCGAGTTCCTTCATCATGTGCACGAAGAACGGAAAGCCCAGGCTGGGCACCGAGGTCATGATCGTCAGATCCTGCTGGGCCGTCGCCGGGCCGCTGCCGCCAAACGCCAGGGCGGCGGCGAGGGCGGCGCCGGTGATCGTCACCTTGCGCATCGTGTTCATGGTGGGTCCTCCTCTGTTGCAGCGAAGCCGGTCTTTCCGGGCGGGACTGTCCGGTGCGCCTCGCATTCATTCGGCAGGCCGGCCGTCATGGCCGGCCCCGCCGATCACCGTCACGGTTGAACGATGCCGACCTCCTTGTAGGCGCCGTTCTCGACGATGAAGTGGCCGATCACGCCGGCGACGTCGCCGTCCGCGTCGAAATCGTGCGAGCCGGAAGCGCCGGCATAGTCGATGTCCTGGCCGGCGGCGAGCAGCTCGCGGGCCTTGGCCCAGTCGCCGGGCAGGATCGTCACGCCGGGCGGGTTGGCGACGAAGCGCAGCGCGTCGCGCACGGCGGCGCGGTCGGTGGTGCCGGCCTTCTGGATCGCCAGCGCCGCCAGCATGGTGGCGTCGTAGGTCTGGGCGATGAAGAACTTGTCGTCGGTCGTCTCATAGGCGCCGGAATAGGCCGCCTCGAAGCGCGCGCCGGCATCGGTGCCGGGCGGCGAGGAGGGCGAGGTGAAGAAGATGTCGCCCAGATTGTCCGCCCCGATCTGCTCGATCAGCAAATTGTCGCGTAACCCGTCGGTGCCGACGAAACGGTCGAAGAACCCGTTCTCCAGCGATTGGCGGATGATGGTGATGCCGCTATCGGCGGCATAGGCGATCAACACCAGCGCCTGCGGATCGCCCGACGACAGGGTCGCCAGTTCCGAACGATAGGAGTTCTTCTTCTCCTCATGCACCTGGTCGCCGGTGATGATGCCGCCGGCCGCGGTATAGGCGGCGCGGAAGGTGTCGGCGATGCCGACGCCGTAGTCGTTGTTGGCATAGGTCAGCGCGATCCGCTCGAGGCCCTGGTCGAGCACCAGCTTGGCCAGGATCACCCCCTGGTAGTCGTCGCTCGGCACGACCCGGAAGACGAAGTCGTTGTCCCGCAGCCGGGTCATCTCCGGCGAGGTGGCGGTCGGCGAGATCTGCAGCACGCCGGACGGGATGGTCACGCTGTTGGCGGCGGCGATGGCGGCCCCGCTGGTCAGGGCGCCGACCACGACGGTGACGCCGTCGACATTGACCAGCTTGGTGGCGGCGTCGACCGATCCCTGGGCAACGCCCTGGGTGTCGCCGACGACCAGCCGCATCTGCCTGCCGTCGAGGATGCCGCCGCCCTCGTTCACCTGATCGACCGCCAGTTGGGCGGAATCGATGATCGGCGGGACGAAATTGGCGATCGGGCCGGTGACGCCGAACAGCGCGCCGATCTTGACCTCCTGCGCCGCGGCGGGGCCGGCGGCGAGCAGCGTCGCGGCGCTGGCCACGATCAGGGCGGGGCCACCGAAGCGGCGGGGAAGAGAGACCATGGAACCTCCTGTTGCCTGCTGTTTTGTTCGTTTTTTGGACGTCCACCGAAGGCGGTAGCCCGATATCCGTCAGCATAGCCGATCGCCGGAAAGGCGGTACAGCAATCCGTTTACTGTTGTGGTGGCATGATCCGATCGCCAACCGGCCGGGAGGTGTACGAGGAGCGACGGAAACCGGATCGTCCTGCAGAGCTACAAGGCGCGCCTCGTGGTCGGCGGTCAGCCTGTCGCCGACCTCGCCTTCGATGCCATCGACCGGGTGCTGCTGGCGAGCAACGGGGCGGGCACCGATCCGTTCTACCTGGTGATGGC
>JABDIP010000399.1 GCA_013003675.1 Inquilinus sp. | reverse complement strand
TCGTCGACATTGCCGGTCGGCTCGTCGGCCAGCAGCAGGTTGGGCCGGTTGATCACCGCCCGGGCGATGGCGATGCGCTGCTGCTCGCCGCCCGACAAGGTGGGCGGCCGGGCCTCGAGCTGGTCGCCGAGCCCGACCCAGCGCAGCAGCTCCTTGACATGGCCGCGCACCTGCTCGTCGCGGGCGCCGGCCAGTCGCAGCGGCAGCGCCACGTTGTCGACCGCCGACAGATGGTCGATCAGCCGGAAATCCTGGAACACGACGCCGATACGCCGGCGCAGGGACGGCAGTTCTTCCCGCTTCAGGGTGGCGATGTCGCGGCCGAACAGGGTGACCAGGCCGCGCGACGGCCGGCGGATCAGCGACAACAGGCGCAGCAGCGAGGACTTGCCGGCCCCGCTCGGCCCGGTGATGAAGTGGAACGACCCCTTGGCGACGGAGAAGGTGAGGTCGCGCAGCACTTCCGGACCGTTGCCATAGCGCATGCCGACATTCTCGAATTCGATCAGAGGCTGCACTTGACGTCTCCCGCGCTACCGGTCCACCGTCCCTTCCTGGCCTCCGACCGAACCGCGGCCGGACAATCGCATGGGCCGTCGAGCCAGTCCAGGGTCGGTCGGAGCACCGAATTCAGACTTTGTTTGCCAGTTTCCGATCAAACGATAGGGCCGGACCCACCGGTCGCCCCGAAACCACCGCGCCGCCATGATCATCGCCTGCGAGAACTGCGCCACCCGCTTCACGGTCACCGATGCCGCCATCGGGGCCAAGGGGCGCAAGGTGAAGTGCTCGAGTTGCGGCCATGTCTGGCGCTACGCGGCCGATGGCGCGCCGATACCGGCCGAGCCGCCGGCCACCGAGCCAGCGGAACCGCCGGCCGCCGCCCCGCCGCCGGCAATAGCAACGGCAACGGCCGCACGGCCGCCGCGCGCGGTGCCGGGGACGACGGTGCGGCTGGTTGCCCTCGGTTTGCTGGCGGTCGGCCTCGCCGGTGCGGTGTTTTTCGGTCGCAACGCCATCGTGCGGAGTTGGCCCCCCGCGATCCTGTTGTACGAGACATTGGGCGTCGATGTCGGCGTCGTCACCCTGGCGGAGATCCCCGGCATCGGCGCCGGCCTCGAGTACCGGGGCGTGACCGCCGAGGTGTCCGAGGATGATTTCAACCCGACGCTGAAGGTGCGGGGCGAGGTCATGAACACTTCGGCCCTGCCGCGCCGGGTGCCGACGCTGCGGGTGCGCCTCTATGACAGCGCCGGTGAGCCGCTGGAGAGCTGGACCTTCTCGCTGGAAACCGAATGGCTGGAACCGGGCGAGGCGGCGCCGTTCGAGACGACGCGCCGCGGCCCGGCCCGCGCCACCGTGCGGCTCGAACTGGGCGTCGCCGAACTCTAGCCAAACCCTGATATTAGAATTGGCGGATCAGCCGCTCGATGTAGTCGAGTTCCTCGCTCGACCGGCTGCGCTGGCCGAGCCGGCGGCGCAGTTCGTTGAGGATCTCGCGGGCGCGCTGCACGTCGGCCTGATCGGGAATGCCGACCTCCTCGGTGTTCATGCCGCCGGAGTTCGGCAAGGGCCGACCGAGCGGGTCGCGGCCGGAATTGAGCTGCTGCATCATGCTGCCGATCTGGCCGTTGTTCTGCTGTGCCATCTGCTCGAGCACCTGATCGACGAAATCCTGTAGTCCCTGCTGCAGTTGGTCGACACTGTCCGCCTGCGGCTGGATCGACTGGCCGGCCTGGCCCTGGGACAGGGCCTGCTCGGACTGGCGCATCGACTGCTCGGCGCGGCCGAGCGGCATCGGGATGCCGCCGGTCAAATCGTCCATCTGGCGCATCATGTCGCCGAGCGCGCGGCGCAATGCCTCCTGGATCGCCGCTCCCTCGCGGCCGAATTGCGAGCCGGACTGACTGCCCTGCTGGCCCTGTTGCCCCTGCTGCTGGCTTTGCTGGCCCTGCTCGCCTTGCTGCCCCTGCTGCTGGTTCTGCTGGGATTCGCGGAAGCTGCGGTCGAGCAGCTCCTGCTGGGCGCGGGTCAGGTCCTGCAACTGCTCCATCAACTCCATCGCCTGGTTCGACTGATTTTGTTGCTGTTGCTGCTGTTGCTGCATGACGCCGGCCTGCAGGTTCTCCAGCATCTCCTGAAGCTGCGCCAATAGGTCGCGTGCCGCGTCGCGCGAGCCGGACTCGGCCAGATCCTGCATCTGCTCCAGCATCTCGTTGAGCTGGTCGCGGTCGATGGTCTGGGAGTTCGGGTCGGGCATCATCTCGGGCAACTCGCCGCGGGCGAGCTGCTCCATCAGGTTCTCCTGCATCGCCTTGAGGTATTCGTCGAGGGCCTGCCGCAGCTCGTCCATCAGCTCGCGGATTTCCTGGTCGGTGGCGTCGCCGTCCAGCGCCTCCATCAGCGCCTGCTGTGCTTCGCGCAGTTCGCGCTCGGCGATCGACAGCTCGCCATCCTCGATGCGCAGCGCGGTATCCCACAGCAATTCCTGCACCGGTTCGATCGCCGTGGCCACGTCGGTCGCCAAGGCCAGCCGCCGCGACGCGGTGCGCAGCGCCAGGAAGACAACGGCATCGTCGTAGTAGCGGTCGGGCCGGAGCGACAGGGTGTCCAGCACCTCCGAGACGATCGGGTGGCTGTCCGGGTCGAGCATCAGGCTTCGCCGCTGCTCGATCACCGCGCGGGCGACCGGATGGGTGAACTCCCGCTCCGGCAGGACCAGATCGACCGTCTCGGAGAGCCCTTCCTGGCCGGCCGAGTCGGTGGCGACCAGGGTCAATTGGACGGGTTGGCCGGCCCAGGGATGCGGCGTCAGGTCGTGATAGCTGGCGGCGCGCGCTTCACGCGGCCGGCGCCCGGGAACCGACAGCGCGATCTCGATCGGCGTGGTGTCGAGGCCGGGGCCGGCGGCGGTCGCCTCCGCTGTCAGCTCCAGCCGTGCCGTCACGGTCTCGATGCCGTAATCGTCGGCCGCCTGGAAGTCGAGACGCAGCGCGGCCCGCTCCGATTCCGCCGTCGGCGTGACGAAAGCGATGGTCGGCGGCGCGTCCGGCACGATGGCGATCGGCCAGGCGCCCAGGGTGTCGCGGCCCTGTTCGACGGCGATCCGGCTACCCGCGGTCAGCGTGTGGGTGATCTCGTAGCTGCGGCCGTCGATCGCCTCGAACGGCGTTGCCGCTTCGTCGACCGCCAAATTGGGCAGGGTGCCGCCGCCGGTGACCCGCGCCAGGACGACGCTGTCGACCGGGATCTGCACGATTTCCGGCGTTGCCGGCGTCCCCTCGGCCGAGGCGATGTCGGCGGCGCTGAGGTAGAGCGGCGCGGCGCCGGTATAGTCCGGCGGGGTGATGAACAGATCGAGGCTGGCGGTATCGGCCAGGCCGATCCGCCCGAAATGCGGCGAGAAGGCGCGATCCAGCCGTTCCGCCCAATCGCCGCCGGCGCCGATGCCGGCCAGCAGCAGCGCAAGGAAGACAAAGGCCCTCAGACCGTAGCGGTCGCGCGCCGGCACGCCGGGCGACGGCATGCCGACCCGCCATTTCGCCATCGCCTCGCGCAGCCGTTGCCGGTGCAGCTGCCACAGCCGGCGGCTGGCCGGATCGGCGGTGCCGGTCGCCTGATGGTCGAGCAACGCGGTCAGCGGCCGATGCGGGACGCCGCTCGCGGTTTCCAGGCGGCGCCGCGCGTCGGCGGCGGTGGGCGGACGGAAGGCCCGCAACCCGCGGATCGCGGCGAGCAGCACGGCGGCGGCGAAGCCGACCAGCGCGGCCAGATGCAGCCAGCCCGGCAACAGCGGCAACACGTCGAACAAGGCGACCGCCGCGAACAACCCGGCCAGGCTGACCGCCAGCCACAACGCCGGCCACAGGCGTTCCCACATCAGCACAAGCCAAACCGCGATCAGTTTGGTGTGGGGCAGGGCGAGCGCTTCGGCCTCTGCGCCCGGCCCCAGGAGGGTGGCGATGCGGCGTTTCATAGGCGATCCGTTAGCTGTGCGGTCGAGAGCCGGTCGCCAGCCAAGACGGGATCGACTCCGCCCGCATCATCTCATCGAATGTTGGCCGTTTTCTGACCACGGCGAAGTTTTTGCCGTCGACCAACACCTCCGGCACCAGCGGCCGGGTGTTGTAGCTGGAGGCCATGACCGCGCCATAGGCGCCGGCGCCGGTGAAGACGAGGAGATCGCCGTCCTGCAGGGGTGGCAATGGTCGCTGCACGGCGAAAGTGTCGCCGGTCTCGCAGACCGGGCCGACAACGTCGACAGGTTCGACCGCGGCGTCGGCGGCGGGTTGCGAAACCGACAATATGGTGTGCCACGCGTCATAGAGCGTCGGCCGGACCAGATCGTTCATCGCCGCGTCGACGATCAGAAAGGTGCGGCCTTGGCCTTCCTTGCGATAGATGACGCGGCTGACCAGGATGCCGGCATTGCCGACCAGGGCGCGGCCCGGCTCGATCATGATGCGGCAGCCAGTCGGGGCGACGATCTCGCGCACCAGCGCGGCATAGGCGCCCAGGCTGGGCGGCACCTCGTCCTTGTAGGAGATGCCGAGGCCGCCGCCGAGATCCACCCGGTCGATCGCCAAGCCCCGGTCGCGCAACGTGCCGACCAAGGCCGCGACCCGCTCGAAGGCGTGGCGGTAGGGGGTGAGGTCGGTCAACTGGCTGCCGATATGGACCGCCACGCCGACCGGGTCGATGCCGGGCAGGCGGGCGGCCAGGGCGAACACCTCCGGTGCCGCCTCGATGTCGATGCCGAACTTGTTCTCCCGCCGGCCGTGGTGATCTTGGCATGGGTGCGGGCGTCGACGTCCGGATTGACGCGGATCGCGACCCTCGCCTGGCGGCCGGTCGCCGTCGCCGCCGCGCTCAGCGCCTCCAGTTCCGGAACCGACTCGACGTTGATCTGGCCGACCCCGGCCGCCAGTGCCGCCGCCAACTCGTCGCGCGTCTTGCCGACCCCGGAGAAGACGATGTGGCCGCCCGGAATGCCGGCCGCCAGGGCCCGGCGCATCTCACCCTCGGACACCACATCGGCACCGGCCCCCTCGGCGGCCAGGGTGCGCAGCACGGCCAGGTTCGAATTGGCCTTCATGGCGAAATGGATGTCGACCGACTGGCCCTCGAAGGCATCGGCGAAGGCGCGATAGGCGCCGACGAGCATGGCCGTCGAATAGCAGTAGAACGGCGTCCCGACCGCTTCGGCCAGGGCCGGCAGCGCCACGCCCTCGGCGTGCAGCACGCCGTCGCGATAGTCGAAGGCGTTCATGACGACGGGTAGGTGCGCGGGAACCGTTCGCCGTCCGAATCCTCCGGCGGCAACAACTCGTTGGGCTTGCGGCCGCAGCCGCCGATGGCGAGCAGGAGCGCGGCGGCGAGCAGCATGGCGGTCAGCCGGCCGGCGGTGCCGAGGCGGCTCACAGGAACCGCTCCCGGGCCCGGGCGGCGGCCTCGCGCACCCGGGCCGGCGCGGTGCCGCCGTCGCTGGTCCGGCTGGCCACCGAGGCCTCCACCGACAAGACGTCGAAGAC
>JABDIP010000386.1 GCA_013003675.1 Inquilinus sp. | reverse complement strand
TCCCGCAGCTCCGCCAACTGGCGCCGTTTCAGCGCCGCCAGCAGATGACCCCAGCGACGGTCGCAGTCGATCGCGTGGCGGGCGACCCGGTCACGCAGGATCGCCTTTGCCTCCTCGCTCAACTCCCATAGTCGCCGGGCGTCGTCCGGGCCGGTCAGCCGGGCGATCTCGGCCATCGTGCGGTTGAAGCCGCCGGAGATCTGGCCGCCGTTGCGCCCGGAGGCGCCCCAGCCGATCCGCCGCGCTTCCAGCAGGACGACGTCGAAGCCGCGCTCGGCGAGATTGAGGGCGGCGGACAGGCCGGTGAAGCCACCGCCGACCACCAGCACATCGCAGCGCGCCGGCCCGCCTAGCGGCGGGTGGCGGTCGTTGCTGTTGGCGGTGGCGGCATACCAGGAGTCGATGTGGTCCGTTTGCCCCATGTCACGCCGTGGGCGAAATCGGCCTAGCCAAACAGAACTCCCTGATAGGCCAATGGCACGAGCATCAGCGCCAGGACACCGGCGAGGGGCCCGATGTACCAGCCGGGCGCGCGCGTCTCCCGGCTCCGGTGCCAGGCATAGAGCAGGATGGCGGCCGAGACGACGAAATGGGCCGCCGCCAGCTCCGGCCCGGCCAGCCCGGTCCACCAGCCGAGAACGCCGACGATGACGCGGGCCAGGACGAAGGCGACGATCAGGCCGCAGAACGCGGCCTCGATGATCAGCACGAAGATCATGCTCGATTCAACGCCGCGGTAGCCGAGGAACCGGCGGTATACCGGAACATCCTGCGTCGGGTAGGAGAACAGAATGACGGCGATCAGGTAGATCGACAGCGTATGGTAGACGACGAATCTCAGGCCGGCCAATCCGCTGCTGCCGCCGAGCGGAAATGTCGCCACGCCGAGGATGATGGAGCCGACCAGCGCCCATACGAGCGCCTTCAAATAGCTCCCAACCGACTCTGTCATGCGCCTGCCTCCCGTTCGAATTCCCCGGCCCCCGCCGGCCCATAAAAGCTTAGTCCGCCTTTCCGGCCCTGACCACGATTCTGCCGGCGGCGGGCGATTAACCATACGTTAGCGCGTTTCCCGGGAGAATGCCGGGTTAGGTGCCAATCCATGTCGGGACGCGCCGGGACGAACGATAAAGGGGACAATGCGGTGAAACTCGACCGGACCCTATTGGTGTCGCTGCTGGGACAACTCGGCAAAGACAACGACCACGAAGTCCTCATCGCCGCCAAGAAGGTGAGCGATCTGCTGCGCGAGCACCAGGTCCAGTGGCAGGACATCATCGAGCATGCCGGCGATTTCCGGCCGAAGACCAAGGAAAAACTGCTCAAGCTCGATGGCAACCGCAACTTCATGAAGGCCAGCGACGACCTGCCGCAGTTCCTCGAACTGCGCGATGCCTTCTTCAACCAGGTGCTGACCGCCAAGGAGCTTGCCAAGCTCGACTATTTCTATGAGCTGTACATCGGCGACCGGACGCAGAAGAAGGAATACTTCTAACCGACGGTCGCGGTCACACCTTGCTCAGGTACCATTCGTATTCCAGCGGCGTGATCGCCGCCAGGAACTGATCCCGTTCCGCCCGCTTCAGGGCGAGGTAGACATCGAGATATTCCGGGCCGAAATAGTCGGCGAACATGGTCGAGCGCGACAGTTGCTCCAGCGCGTCGTACCACGACGAGGTCAGCACCGCCTTCTCGAGTTCGTAGGCGTTGCCGCTGGTCGGCGGCCCCGGGTCAATCTTGCGATCGAGGCCGTAATGGGCGCCCGCCAGCACCGCCGCCAGGACCAGGTAGATGTTGCTGTCGGCACCGGCGACGCGGTGTTCGACGCGGCGGTCGGCCGACCCGCTGGCCGGCACGCGCAACGCGCAACTCCTGTTGTTGATCGCCCAGGTCGGCGCGTGCGGCGCGTAGCTGTTCGGCTGGAAGCGGCGGAAGGCGTTGACGTTCTGGGCGAACAGCGCCATCCCCTCGGCCATGGTCGCGGCCAGCCCGCCGATGGCATGCCGCAGCGCCGGCGTGCCCGCCGAATCCTCGGCGGCGAAGACGTTGTCGCCATTGCGGTCGAGCAGGCTGAGATGCACATGCAGACCGTTGCCGGCCAGCAGCGGGTAGGGCTTGGCCATGAACGTCGCCTCGACGCCGTGGCGGTGGGCGACACCTTTGACGATGCGCTTGAACAGGACCGCGTCGTCGGCGGCCCGGATCGGCCGGTCGGTGTGGTGCAGATTGATCTCGTACTGGCCCGGGGCGTATTCCGAGATCGCGGCGTCGATCGGTATGGCCTGGACGCGTGCCGCCTCGTCGATGTCGTGCAGCAACTCGTCGAACTCGTAGAGCTCGTCGATGCCGTAGACCTGGGTGGTGGATTGCCGGCGGCCGCTGTCCGGTCCGCGCGGCGGTTGCGGCGAGCCGTCCGGGCGACGGCGGCGGTCGATCAGGTAGAATTCCAACTCGACCGCGACGACCGGCGTCAACCCGTCGGTGGCCAGGCGGTCGACGACCCGGCCGAGCACGGCGCGCGGGTCGGCGAAGAAGGGGTCTCCATCCGCCTCGTGCATCGCCAGCAACACCTGGCCGGTCGGCCGATTGGCCCAGGGCACCGGGCGCAGCGTGCCGGGGATCGGATAGCAGGGCCGGTCGGCGTCGCCCTGGGCCAGGCCGAGGCCCGTCGCCTCGACGGTCGAACCGGTGATGTCGGTACCGTAGATCGAGCCGGGAAAGCTGACGCCGGCTTCCGGCAGTCGGCGCAGGCCGCGCACCGGCATCTTCTTGCCGCGCAGCACGCCGCAACTATCGGCCAGCAGCGCGTCGATCTGTTTGATGTCGGGATTGTCGGCGAGGAAGCCGCGGATCTCGTCAACGGCTGCGGGGCCCTGTTCCGGGCTCGGCTGGGACGGCATAATCACCGCAAATCAGTGGCGTCTGATCCATCCTCGCCGAACCGGTCCCACTGTCAAGCAATGCGACGGCGCTTGCACGACCGGGTCCGGCCGCCGCATGGCCACGAGCCCGGTGTCGAAGAAAGGCGGGCGGCCGGAGCCGCCCGATAACCCTGTGGAATCCATGGAAAGTTTTATCAAGGAACGCCGGATCACCGAGGTCGAATGCCTGGTGCCGGACATGAACGGCATCGCCCGCGGCAAGATCCTGCCCGACGAGAAGTTCCTCAAGGGGCTGACGCAGCGTGGCCTGCGGCTGCCGGAATCGGTTTTCATCCAGACCGTGACCGGTGATTCCCCGGAATACGACGACGTCACCGACGATGCCGAGATCGACGTCTATCTGGTGCCGGACCCGGCGACGATCCGGGTCGTGCCCTGGCACGAGGAGCCGACGGCGCAGGTGATTTGCGACTGCGTCTTCGCCGACGGCAGCCCGGTCGAGATTTCCTCGCGCCACGTGCTGCGGCGGGTGCTGAAGCTCTACGAAGAGAGGGGCTGGGATCCGATCGTCGCGCCGGAGCTTGAGCTGTTCCTGGTGAAGAAGAACATCGATCCGGACTATCCGCTGGAGCCGCCGGTCGGCCGTTCCGGCCGGCCGGAGACCGGGCGCCAGGCCTATGGCATCGACTCGGTCAACGAATTCGACCCGATCTTCGAGGACGTCTACGATTTCTGCGAGGCGATGGGGGTCGATGTCGATACGCTGAGCCACGAATCCGGGGCCGCCCAGATCGAGATCAACTTCAATCACGGCGCGCCGCTGGAACTGGCCGACCAGGTGCTGCTGTTCAAGCGCGCGGTGCGCGAGGCGGCGATGCGCCACGATATCTACGCGACGTTCATGGCCAAGCCGATGCAGTCCGAACCCGGCAGCGCCATGCACCTGCATCAGAGCGTCCTCGACAGCAACACGGGCCGCAACCTGTTCGCCGCCGAGGACGGCGCCGATACGCCGTTGTTCCGGTCGTTCATCGCCGGCCTGCAGAAATACGTCCCGGCGGCGATGCCGCTCTTCGCGCCGAACGTGAACTCCTATCGCCGGCTGGATCCGGAAAGCGACGCGCCGATCAACGTGCATTGGGGCATCGACAACCGCACCACCGGGTTCCGTGTACCGCTCTCCGAGTCGGAGAACCGCCGGGTCGAGAACCGCGTTGCCGGCGCCGACGCCAACCCCTATCTGATGATCGCCGGGTCACTGGCCTGCGGCTATATCGGCATGAACCAGGAAATGGATCCGTCGAACCCTATCGAGGGCAGTGCCAAGCGGCTGAAATTCTCCCTGCCGCGCCATTTGTGGGACGGGCTTGAGAAGCTGCGCTCCAGCAAGCCGCTGCGCGAGGTGCTGGGGAGTTCCTTTGTCGACGCGGTCTGGTACGTCAAGATGGCGGAGTACGACGCCTACCACCAGGTGATCAGTTCCTGGGAGCGGGAAAACCTTTTGCTGAACGTGTAGCGAGCGGAACGTGTAGAATGACCGCCATGCAGCCCGCCACCGCCGACCATCGGACGAAACGCCGTCGGGTGCCGAATTCGACTGCCCGGTCGCGGCAGGCGGAATTGCTGATCCTGTGCGCTCGCATCGGATACAATCCGCCCCGCTGACCGTCGCCGGCCGGCGATCGTCCGGCCGCTTCCGCCACGGTCACCGCATTCCGGATTGAGGACGATTCCAAATGGGCAACAGCAACGCTCCCAGAAACGCCGATTGGGCCCGGGTTCACACGCCGCATCATCTGCCCCCGTTCACCGACCACAAGGCGCTTGCCGAAGAGGGAGGCAGCCGCGTCATCGAACGCGCCGAAGACATCTATCTGTGGGACAGCGAGGGACACCGCATCCTCGACGGGATGGCCGGGCTGTGGTGCGTCAATGTCGGCTACGGCCGGCGTGAGCTGGCGGATGCGGCGCACCGCCAGATGCTGCAGCTTCCCTACTACAACACGTTCTTCAAGACAGCGACGCCGCCAGTCATGGAGCTGGCGGAAAAGCTGGTGGAATTGACGCCGAAGGGGCTGAACCGGGTATTCTTCGCCAATTCCGGGTCGGAGGCGAACGACACCGTCGTGCGCCTGGTACGCCACTATTGGAACCTGAAGGGCGCGCACCGGAAGAAGACCTTCATCAGCCGGAACTACGCCTATCACGGCTCCACCGTCGCCGCGGTCAGCCTGTCCGGCATGTCGCCGATGCACGAGCAGGCGGATCTGCCGTTGCCCGGCTTCGTCCATGTCGTGGCGCCCTATTGGTACGATTTCGGCGGCGACCTCTCGCCGGAGGAATTCGGCCACTGCGCCGCCCAGGCGGTCGAGGAGCGTATCCTCGAGCTGGGGGCGGACAACGTCGCCGCCTTCATCGGCGAGCCGATCCAGGGCGCCGGCGGGGTGATCGTTCCGCCGGACAGCTATTGGCCTGAAGTGCAGGCGATCTGCCGCCGCCACGACGTGCTGTTCGTAGCCGACGAGGTGATCTGCGGCTTCGGCCGGACCGGCCATTGGTTCGGCTCGGATCTCTATGGATTGGAGCCCGATCTGATGCCGATGGCCAAGGGCATCACCTCCGGATATGTCCCCCTGTCCGCCCTGATGGTCGGCGACCGCATCGCCGAGACGCTGATCGAGGAGGGTGGCGAGTTCTATCATGGCTTCACCTATTCCGGTCATCCGGTCGCGGCGGCCGTCGCGCTCGCCAATATCGCGCTGATCGAGAAGGAAGGGCTGATCGAGCGGGTGCGCGACGACACCGGCCCCTATCTGCGGCAGCGGTTGGTGGAGATCTTTACCGACCATCCGCTGGTGGGCGAGGTGCGCGCGGTCGGCCTGCTCGGCGCGATCGAACTGGTCGACGACAAGGAGAGGCGACGCCGGTTTCCGAAATACGGCGAGGTAGGCGGCCGGTGTCGGGACCATTGCTTCCGCCGAGACTTGATTATCCGGGCGGTTCGGGACACAATGGTGATGGCGCCGCCGCTAACCATTACTCGGGCGCAGATCGACGAGTTGCTTGGCCTCGCCCACGAGGCGATCGACGCCACAGCACGCGATCTTGGCAAGATGTAGCGCGATCCCCCCAATTCGCTGCCACTTGACCGCTGGTTCCTGGCTGTTAATGCAATGTTAACGCTCTGTTAACGGCGGCATGAGATATTGGACCACGGATTATTGGGGGATTGTTGAGTATGCGTAAGGTCATTGCGTTCGCTGGGTTCTTGTGTGGCGCCGCCGGCGTTTCGGGCTGCGCTCTGCCGGTAACCGTGACCGCCGCCAGCTACGCGCTCAGCGGTTTCACCCTGATGGATTCCGGCAAGACGGTGACGGACATCGTCCTTTCCGCCGCGGCGGACCAGGACTGCGAGATGTGGCGCCTGATCCAGGACCAGCCGATCTGTGTGGACAGCCCCGACGGCACGGTGATCGCCGAGGACACCGAGACGGTGGCGACCACCGAAGCCCTTCTGGCCGAACTCGATGGCCGCTCGCTGAAGACCAGTACGTCATATTGACGCCATACTGGCGTCCCACCACAACTCGCGTCTAACGGCCGCCCGAATTCGGGCGGCGCAGGCTTTCCGACCGCCGCGGCGCCGCCGCGGCCGTTTTGCCATGAGGGGGTCCGAGGATGGGATACAGATTCGCAGCGGCTGTTGCGCTCGCCGTGGCCGTTCTGACCGGCTGCGTACAGAATCCGCAGACCGGCCAGTACGAGCCGACGCGGGCCGGCCTCGGCGCCGGCCTCGGCGCCCTGGGTGGTGCCCTCATTGGCGGTGTCGCCAATGACGGTCGCGGCGCGCTGGTCGGTGCCGGCATCGGTGCCTTGGCCGGCGGCGCGGTCGGCGCCTATATGGACAGGCAGGAGGCGGAGCTGCGCCAGGAACTCGCGGGTTCCGGCGTCGACGTCGTGCGGGACGGCGACAACATCGTGCTCAACATGCCGAGCAACGTGACGTTCGCCTTCGACTCGACCGGTATCCGGCCGCAGTTCCAGGGCACCTTGTCGGAAGTCGCGAACACCCTGTCGAGCTATGAGCAGACCTATGTCGACGTGATCGGCCACACCGACAGCACCGGCCCCGAGGCCTACAACCAGGACCTCTCGGAACGCCGGGCCCTTGCCGTCGCCGATTTCGTTTCCGCGCGGGGCGTCATCCCGCCGCGCATCAATACCGGCGGTGCCGGCGAGAGCCAGCCGGTCGCGAGCAACGCCACCGCCGGCGGCCGCGAGCAGAACCGTCGCGTCGAGCTCTATATCCGGCCCTATACCGGCTGACCGCCCGGCGGTCGGCCGACGACTGCCTACCCGCCGCGCAGGGCAATTGACAGCGCCCGCGCGGCGGTTTCATCCTGTCTTCGGAGTGCCGGTCGGTGCCGCGGCTTTTGGGCTGCGATGCCGGCTAGGCAGGCCCTGCCAGGCGGCGGGGCAAGAAGAATGACGGGAAGGCTGTCAAATCATGATGATCGCGAATTCGAAGTACCGGCCGAGATGGGTCGGCTTGGCGACGGTGCTGGCCGCCGCGACCACGCTGGCCGCCGGAGCCGCCGCGGCCGAGGGCCAGTTGCACATCCTGAATTGGTCGGACTACATCGCCGAGGACACCATCGAGAATTTCGAGGCGGAGACCGGCATCGATGTCATCTACGACGTGTTCGACAGCAACGAGGTGCTGGAGGGCAAGCTGCTGGCCGGCAATACCGGCTACGACCTTGTCGTGCCGACCGGCTCGTTCCTCGAACGGCAGGTCGCCGTCGGCATCTTCCAGCCGCTCGACAGGAGCCGGCTGACGAACTACGGCAATCTGAACGGAGAAATCCTGGAGCGGGTCGCCGGCCACGACCCCGGCAACGCCCATGCCATCCCGTATATGTGGGGCAC
>JABDIP010000374.1 GCA_013003675.1 Inquilinus sp. | reverse complement strand
CTCCGCATGCAGTCAGAATTACCTATCCTTTTAATAAAGGTTAATAGCCAAAAGTTAACAACAGGTGAATTGATTAACACCGCAGGCAGTCGTTTTACCGAGATTTAACCCAAAAGGGGCATGGTCGAAGAGCCGCGGAACGTGGAACTGCGTTCCCGAAGCTCCAGGATCGGACAAATTGCCGGCTCTCCTAGCAACCTTGATCGACGAGATCGATGCCGTTCGCGACTGCCGGCTCTATGGCCGGGTCACGGCGGTTCTCGGCATTCTGGTCGAAATCGGCGGGATCGAGCGGCGGCTGTCGAGCGGCGATCGCTGCACCTTGCTGGCCCGCGGCGGCCGCCGGGTGCCGTGCGAGGTGATCGGGTTCCGCGGCGGCCGGGCGCTGTCGATGCCGTTCGGCTCGCTGGCCGGGATCGGCATCGGCTGCGTCGCCGAGATCGCCGAGGCACAACCCGTCATCCACCCCAGCGCCGCCTGGCTCGGCCGGGTGATCAATGCGCTCGGCGAACCGATCGACGGCAAGGGGCCGTTGCCGTTGGGCGATCATGCGGTGCCGTTGTTGAACCAGCCGCCGCCGGCACACCGGCGTGCCCGTGTCGGCCCGAAGGTCGATCTCGGCGTGCGGGCGCTGAACGGCTTCGTCAGTTGCTGCCGCGGCCAGCGCATGGGGATCTTCTCCGGCTCCGGCGTCGGCAAGTCGGTGCTGATGTCGATGCTGGCCCGCTATACCGAGGCCGATGTCAACGTCATCGGCCTGGTCGGCGAACGCGGCCGCGAGGTGCAGGAATTCATCGCCGACGATTTGGGGCCGGAGGGCATGGCGCGCAGCGTCGTCGTCGTCGCCACCTCAGACGAGTCGCCCCTGATGCGGCGCCAGGCCGCCTACACCATGATGGCGGTGGCCGAGGCGTTCCGCGACGACGGGCAGCACGTCTTCTGCCTGATGGACAGCGTCACCCGCTTCGCCATGGCGCAGCGTGAGATCGGCCTGTCGGCCGGCGAGCCGCCGACCAGCAAGGGCTATCCGCCGACCGCCTTCAGCGAGCTGCCCAAGCTGCTGGAGCGGGCCGGGCCGGGGGTCGACGCCGGCGCCATCACCGCGATGTTCACCGTGCTGGTCGAAGGCGACGATCACAACGAGCCGATCGCCGACGCCGTGCGCGGCATCCTCGACGGCCACATCGTGCTCGACCGGCAGATTGCCGAGCGCGGGCGTTTCCCGGCGATCGACGTGCTGCGTTCGGTGTCGCGGCTGATGCCGGACTGCAACACCGCCGAGCAGAACGAGGTCGTGCTCGCCGCGCGGCGACAGATCGCCACCTACGAGAACATGGCCGAGATGATCCGTCTCGGCGCCTATCGCAAGGGCTCCAGCCCCGAGGTCGACGAGGCGATCCGCCTCTACCCGGCGCTCGAGGCGTTCCTGGCCCAGGACAAGGAGGAGAGGACGGACCTGGCCGAGGGCTACGCCAGGATAGCCGAGATAATTGGCAAAGCGGCGCCACGAAGCGCCGATGCCGAACAAACGCCACAGGAGGGCGCCGCCGCATGAGTTCATTGCAAAGTCTCATTCGCATCCATCGCTGGCAGCTCGACGAGAAGCGCCGCGCGCTCACCGATCTGGAATCCCTGTCCGACCGGCTGAGCCAGGAAATGCGACGGCTCGAGGAAGAACTCGGCCGCGAGCGCCAGTCGATCAACAGCGACCCGCAGAGCGCCGCCGATTTCGCCGCCTATCTGAAGGCGGTGAAGAAGCGCCGCGAACACCTGTCCGCGTCCAAGGCCCAGATCGAGCAGCAGATCGCCGCCGCCAGCAAGGAAATCGCCGAGGCCTATCGCGAGCTCAAGAAGTTCGAGATCGCCCAATCCGATCGCGATCGCAACGCCCATGTCCGGTTGCGCCGCCGCGAGGCCGCGATCTTCGACGAGATCGCCACCACCGGCCACCGGCGGAAATCCGGCAGCTAGCTTTTGGCCGTTAGCTCTTGGCCGTTGGCGGTTGGCGAATAGCTAACAACCAACAGCCAACGCTCAGGCTGTCGTCGCCACATGCGGCCCGGCGCTGGCGATCTTCACCCAATCGTGGCCGCCGGGCCGGAAGGCCAGGCCGCCGGCCAGCCCGACCGAGTCGACCGCATCGCGGAACAGGGCGCGCATCTCGTCGCGCATCGGCGCCGGAAAGGCGGTGTGGCTGCGCAGCACCAGATCCAGCCGCCGCGATTTGACCAGGCCGTCGAATTGCAGCGGACCCAGCCGGCTCAGTTCGACATCGATCAGGAAGCGGCGGCCGGAGTCGGCCTCGCCCGCCGTGCCGCCGCCCTGCTGGTGCAGATGCACCGTCAGCGTCGAAAGCTGCCCCTCCTGATAGAAGGGTAGGGTGACCGGCCGCCAGCCATCGGCGGTCTCCGCCGCGCGGCCCCTGCCCGCCAACTCGCCGGCCAGCCGCGGCAGCAATTCGGCGCTGTCGGCATCCTCCAGCGCCTGCGTCATGCGCCCGCCCAGCCAGCCGCTGACGTCGCCGCCGCGGGCGGCGGCCAGGAAGAACAGCAGGGTCGCCGTCATCTGGCCGTTCGCCTGCGGCAGCACCGCCCGGACGAAGTGCCTGGCAAGCCCGGGATCGACCGCGCCGACCGCGGCCAGCGTCTCGCGGAGCACCGGCAGCGCCTTGCCGCCCGGGTCCGTCGCTTCGCCCTCGGCGAGGATTCCGGGCTCGAGGACGGTGCGCGCCAGCGTGGCGGCCTTCCCGGCATCGGCCGGGAAGGGCGGCGCGATCGCCGGCCTTGCCGTCGCCGGCGCCCCGGCCGCCCGCAGCGCGGTCGCCGGATCGGCCACCAC